>CALANQ010000393.1 GCA_937926025.1 uncultured Acidimicrobiales bacterium | reverse complement strand
CACGCGGATCCTCCAGGCCAACGACGCCGCCGGACGCATCTTCGGGCGCACGCCCGCCGAGCTCATCGAGATCGGGTCGGTCCGCGCCCTGCTCCACCCCGGTGACGAGCAGCGGATCGCGCTCACCGTCGACGATCGGCTCGCCACCGGGCGGGCCGTCCCCGAGCAGTTCTCCACCCGCATCGTCCGCCCCGACGGCGGCACCGTCGCCGTCGAGCTCTGGGTGAAGGCCGAGGTGTGCGACGAGCACGTCCGCACCTACACGCTGATCCGGGAGCTGGGCGCCGAGTCGGCCGCCCGCGACAACCTGGCCCAGCTGGCGCTCACCGACCCGCTGACCCGGCTGCCCAACCGGCTGGCGCTCGACGAGCACCTTCGCCTGGCCATCGCCCGCTACGAGCGCCACCCGGGGCGCGGCCTGCTGCTGTTCCTCGACGTCGACCGGCTCAAGGAGGTCAACGACCGGGCCGGTCACGCCGGCGGCGACCTCGTGCTGCGCACGTTCGCGGCCCGGCTGGCCGGATCGCTGCGCAGCGGCGACACGGCCGCCCGCATGGGCGGGGACGAGTTCGTCGCCCTGCTCCCGGAGCTCGACGACGCCGATCCATCCGAGATGCTGGAGCAGATCCGCAGCGCCACCACGTTCCAGCTCGCCATCGCCGGTCACGAGTTTTGCATCAGCGCTTCGGTCGGGGCCGTGGAGCTGGGCGATCCCAACGCCAGCTGCGCCGACCTGATCGCTCGGGCCGACGACCGCATGTACACCCAGAAGAAGCAGCGGCAGGCTCGCCGCTGAGCTCAGTCCCGGCGGATGGCGGCCCGGACCGCCTCCAGGACATCGGGCGTGATGTCGGTGATGCCGTGGTCCGCCTCGGCGTGGTCGGCGACCTGCTGCAGCAGATCGCTCTCGGTCGGACCGGACAGCACGGCGCTGCACCCGGTGATGACGTCGCCACAGGCGAGCACGTGGGCCATGGGAACCCTCCTCAGGGCATCGGATGGTGATCCCACCACAGATCGGCCCGCATCCTAGCCAGTGGAAGATCGTCCAGGTTTCGGTGTTCACCGCCCTCCGGCCTGGGGGTTTCCCGGCCGCAGATCCGCCAGCCAGCGGCACCGAGTAGCGCAGGTTGCTGCACCTCGTTAGGTCTGCTTACCATCGCGGAGGTGGCACCCTCGACGCAGCTGGCCATCGCGGACCTGCTCCTGGGCCGGGGCGATCACGACGCCACCGCGCTGATCGAAGGCGACCGCCACCTCGCCTACGGGGAGCTGCGAGCCGAGGTCGACGTCGCCTCCCACCGCCTCGATCTGCCCGACCGCAGCCTCGTCCTGCTCGAGGGCGGACCCGGGATCGACTGGGTGGTCACCTACCTCGCCCTGCTGCAGGCGGGCCACGTGCCGCTGCTGACCGGCGCCCGATCCGGGTTGCTGGCCGAGACGTGGCAGCCCGAGGCGGCCATCTCGGTGGGCCCCGACGGGACCACCGTCGAGCACCGCTCCGCCGTCGGCCCACGGCCGGTGCTCCACCCGGATCTCGCCCTGCTGCTGAGCACCTCGGGGTCCACCGGGTCGCCCAAGCTCGTCCGGCTCTCGCACCGGAACCTCACCAGCAACGCCGATGCCATCGCCACCGCGCTCGGCCTGCGCGCCGGCGACGCCGGCATCACCTCCCTCCCGTTGCACTACTGCTACGGCCTGTCGGTGCTGCACTCCCACCTGGCGGTCGGGGCCCGGATGGTGCTCATCGACGCATCGGTGGTGGACCCCTGCTTCGCCCGAGCGGTCGACCGCGACGGCGTCACGTCGATCGCCGGGGTCCCGCACACGTTCGACCTCCTGGAGGCGCACGGCCCCCAGCGGGTGCTGGCCCCGTCGGTGCGGCTGCTCACGCAGGCCGGCGGCCGGCTCCCGGCCGAGGCGGCGGCCCGCTGGCGCGACCGGGCCGCCGGAGCCGGGTTCGACCTGGTGGTCATGTACGGCCAGACCGAGGCCACGGCCCGGATGGCGGTCCTCCCGCCGGAGCTGGCCGCCGCCCACCCCGACGCGGTCGGCGTGGCCGTCCCGGGCGGGGAGCTCCGCATCGAACCGCTCGCCGACGGTGGAGACGGCACCGGCGACGACGGCGTGGGCGAGGTCGTCTACCGCGGCCCCAACGTGATGATGGGCTACGCCGTCGAAGCCCGGGACCTGGCCGCCGGGCCGCAGCTGACCGAGCTGCGCACCGGTGACCTCGGCCGGCTGGTGGGTGCCGACGGTGCGCTCGAGATCGTGGGGCGGATCAGCCGCTTCACCAAGCCCTTCGGGCTCCGCATCGACCTCGACGGGCTGGAGGACCGGCTGGGCTCGGTGCTGGGCGACGTGGCGGTCACGGGCACCGACGACCTCCTCGTGGTGGTGGCCCCGGGGCACGACCCGGCGATGGTGGCCACGCTCGCCCAGGACGCCACCGGGCTCCCCCGCCACCTCATCCACGCGTCGGCGGAGCCGATCCCGCGCACCACCACGGGCAAGGCCGCGTACCGCACCATGCTCGACCGGGCCACCGCCCCGACCGACCCCGACGAGGACCTTGCCGGATCACCCACCGGTGGCGCCGTCGCCGCCTCGGTCATCCTGGCGGAGATCCTCGGCCGCACCGCCCTGCGACCCGACGAGACGTTCGTGTCCGCCGGCGGGGACTCGCTCAGCTACATCGAGGCCGCCATGCGCCTCGAGCCCATCGTCGGGACGCTCCCCGAGGACTGGCACCACCGCCCCATCGAGGAGCTCGATGCGCTGGTGCCCCGACCGGGACGGACCCGCGTCGACACCACCGTCGCCCTGCGGGCCGCCGGCATCTGCGCGGTGGTCGCCACCCACATGCACCTCGTGTTCTTCCCGGGCGGCGCGCACCTGCTGCTCGCCGTGGTGGGCTACAACCTCAGCCGCTTCCAGCTGGCCATCGAGCGCACCGGGCCACGGGTCGCCGCTGGGCTCCGCACCCTGGCCCGCGTCGCCATCCCGACCATCTTGTGGACGGCGGCGATGTTCGCCCTCGGGCGCGGCTACGCGTGGACCACCATCGGCCTGGTCAACAACTACCTCGGCACGCGTGGCCACGAGCAGGGCCGCTGGCACTTCTGGTTCGTCGAGGCCCTCGTGCAGCTGACCCTTGTGCTGCTGGCGCTGCTGGCCATCCCGGCGGTCCGGCGCTTGGACCGCCGCCACCCGTACCTGCTCCCGCTCGGCGTGTTCGCCGCCACCGTCGTCCTGCGGACCCTGAGCGTCGGCGAGCTGGACGACCCGCTCAACCTCCGCTTCCGCACCCACGGCGTGGCCTGGTTCTTCGTCCTCGGCTGGCTCATCCAGCGGTCGCGCACCGTGGAGCAGCGCCTCCTCACGAGCGTGCTGTGCCTGGTGGCCGTCGCCGACTTCTTCGGTCAGCCCCACCGGGAGGCGTTCATCGCCGGCGGCCTGCTCCTGCTCATCTGGTGCCGGACGATCCCCATCCCGCGGCGCGTCGGCGTCGTGGCCGCCACCCTCGCCGCCGCCAGCATGTGGATCCTCATCACCCACTTCCAGGTGTGGCCCGCGCTGGCGGCCCACCTGCCCATCGGCCTCGCCTACCCGGCCACCATCGCCGTCGGCGTGGCCGCGTGGAAGACCGTGGAGACCACGCCCCGCCTGGTCCGCCGCTGGCGGGCCGCCGCCCGCGCCGGCGCCGGCCGACCGGTCGAGGAGCCATCCCTCCGACCTCAGGGAGCCGTCGCGTAGGTCCCGTCGCCCTCAGCCGTGCGGGCTAGCGCGTCGAGGCGCCCCCTCCGGCCAGCGCTCGGCGCACCTCGGGCCGCACCTGCTGGAGGGCCACCAGGATGGCGCCGCGGACCCAGGCCTGGAGCCCGAGGGTCGAGACCCGCACCTCCACGCGACCCTGCTGCTCCGCCGGGACGGCTCGAGCGATGCGCTCGGCCAGCTCCCCGCTCAGCTCCGGGTAGGCCGCCACCATGCCGGTGACCACCACCACCTCGGGATCGGTGAGGGCGATGACCCGGCCCAGCGCCTGGGCCCCGCGGTCCAGCGCCCGCAGCACCACCGAGCTCTCCGGCTCCTCCCCTGCCCGGAACCGCTCCACCACCTCGGCGAACGCCGCGCCCTCGCCGCCTGCGCCGTGGCGCTCGAGCACCTCGGCGGGGACCATGGCCCGCACCCCGGCCACGGCCTCCAGGCAGCCGGTCCGGCCGCAGCGGCACGGCGTCGTGTTCCCGGGCTCGGGGGTGTGGCCGATGGAGCCGGCCAGGCCGGAGGCGCCCCGCCGCAGCCGCCCGTCGACCACCAGGCCCACGCCGATGCGGGCGCCGTAGTCCACGACCAGCGCGTCGGCGGCCCCGATCGCCGCACCGAAGCGGGCCTCGGCCACGGTGGCGGCCTGCGTGACGTCCTGCACGTAGACGGGGACCTGGAGGCGCTCACGAAGTTCGGAGGCCAGGGGGATGTCGGTCCAACCGAGGACGTCGGACCGCAGCACGGTCCCGGTCCGCTCGTCGACGGCACCGGGAACGCAGATGCCGGCGTTGGTGACGGGAGGTCCGTCGTGGTCGGCGGCCAGGCGCTGGGCCAGGTCCGCGACCCGCCCCACCACTTGGGCCGGCGTGGCCCGGAGCGCGTCGACCGACTCGGTGGCCAGGATCGCGCCCGCTGCGTCGGCCAGCACCACCCGGGCCCAGCGGGCACCGATCTGGGCGGCGACGATGCGCGCGGCCGAGCCGTCGAGCCCGACCAGCGTCCGGGGACGGCCGCGGGTCGGGCGGTGCGTCGGCGCCTGCGCCTCCGGCTCGGTCACCTCGCGCAGCACGCCGTCGTCCAGGAGCTCGGCCACGATCGCGGTGACGGCCGAGCGAGCCAGCCCCAGCCGCTCGGCGATCTCCACGCGGGACACGGGTCCGGCCGTGCGGAGGAGGTCGGTGACGTTGCGCCGGTTGGCGTCGCGCAGCACCTGCGTCCCCCGTGCCCGATCGGCGGTCCTGGTCACCTGGTCCCTCCCCTGGGGTCCTGAGCTGGGCTCCTTGACATCCGAAGCGTAGCCGCGGTTTCATTCACGTCGCGAATAAAAGCGTTCGCACCGTCAGGGGGACCCGTGGGCAAACAGGTGGTGATCGGTCTGCTGCTCGTCGCCGCAACCGCGTGCAGCGCCAGCTCCCCCGCCTCCCCGGGCGCCACCGGGCCGCAGCAGACCAGCACGACGGCCGGCGCCGCCGCAGAACCCGTCGCCGTGCGCTCCACCGCCGTCCCGCTGCCCGACGACGTCACCGGCGTGCGCTTCCCCTGGTGGAGCGCGGACGGCGAGCGGATCCTGTTCTCGGCCACGCCACCCGGATCCAAGCGGGTGGAGGTCCTGGCGGTCGCGCCCGACGGCGCCGATCTCCGCTGCCTCACCTGCGGCGTGGCCCCCGAGGTGGACCAGCCGCTGCTCAAGCCCCTCGCGTTCGACGACGGCCGTCGCATCGCCGTGCGGGTCGGCAACCAGAACCCGCTCACCGCCGCCGACCACGCCATCCTCGAGTGCAGCCCCAGCGTCGCCGACTGCGACAAGGCCGAGCTGGTGCCGCTGGTCCCGCCCGCCGCCTCCGATCCGGCGGTGGTGCAGGACCAGCGCGAGCTGCGCCTGGCGCCCGACGGCGAGCACGTCGGCATCAGCCAGGTCCGGCGCGACGCAGCGGGCAACCAGGACCTGGTGGCCGTTGTCGCCCGCCTGGAGCGCACGGACACCCGCTACGAGCTGGTCGACCCTCGGGTGGTGAGCGAGCGGGGTGAGCTGAAGTCGTTCACCCCCGACGGCACCCGCGTGCTGGTCGCCCAGTTCACGCCCGGTCCCTACGAGGTTGCCAACCCCGACGTCATCAGCATCGACCTGGAGACGGGCGAGCGCCGCCGGGTCACCTACGCCCCGGACTACGACGAGCCGGTCGAGTACTCGCCCGACGGGCGCTGGTACGTGGTGGGCAGCGGTCGGGGGTCCGGGCCTGTTCGAGACGGTGTCGCAGGTGCGGCGGCCATCGCTGGTGGGCACCGCGCTGGACCCTCTCACCGCCTACCTCTTCGCCCATCACCGAGACGAGCTGCTCGAGGGCTGGCTGGTGCCGGCGGGCGGCGAGGCAGACGGGGCGGAGGGGCAGCGCATCCCCGCTCCCGACGGCGGTCTCGACGGCCGTCGCATCTGGAACTGGCGCCCCGACGGCCCCGCGCTGGTCTACTGGGAGGCCGCCGGCACCGGGTTCGAGACCGACCCGCAGGCGAGCCGCCTGGTGGTGGCCCACCTGGACGTCGACCCGGCCCCCGGACCAGCCGACGTGGCGGTGGCCGATCCCGACTGGGCGCCGTCGCTGGCCGGGTTCACCCCGGCGGCGCCGGAAGCGCCCACCTCGAGGAAGGGCCGGGTCTCCGGGTCCGTCGAGGTGCAGGTGGCCGAGCACCCCGACGGCACCACCGTGACCGTCACGTACGACGGGTTCGCCGACGAGCGGGGCTGGGTCATCGACGGGACGGAGCGGGCGGAGCGCTACCGCGACCAGACCACCTCCACGGCGGACCTCCGCCTCAGCGGCGAGCACGACGGCGTTCTCCGGGCCGATGCGGTCATCGGCGTCGGCCGCATCGACGGAGAGATCACCTCCTCGGTCGACGGGCGTGCGCTCCGGCTCCCGCGCCCGTCGAAGGCGGGCGGGTGACGGCGGCGGACCGGCGCCGGTTCCTGGGCGGCGTCCTCGCCACCACCGCCGCAGCCGCGCTCGGCCCGGCGTGCTCGTCCGACCCCCGGACCACCGCCCCCTCGACCTCGACACCGTCGGCGACACCGACCCCGGGCGGTGGATCGTCCCTGGGCGCCGGGCTGGACAGCGCCGGACTGGCGGACACGAGCACGATCCACGGCTGGATCTCCCGGATGGTCGACCGGGGCATCCGGCGCCCGGGCTACCCCGCCGACGCCGAGGCCGAGCAGCAGGTGGCCGCGGCCTTCCGCCGGTTCGGCCTCCACGACGTCCACCTGGAGCCGGTCGCCGTGCCCCGCTGGGAGCCGGGGACGGCCACCCTCGACGCCACCGGTCCCAGCGGCGAGACGCGGCGCCTCGCCTGCTTCCCCGTGCCGTACGCGGCGGCGACCACCGGCACCGAGGCGGAGCTGGTGGCGTTCGACCCGGCCCAGCCCGGTGCCGTGGCCGGCCGCGCCGCCCTGGTGGACGCCCGCGTGGTGCGGATCGCGCCCGCGGCCCTGGCCACCGCCGGGAGCGCCCCTGCGGACCCCAGCGGGCGGGTGTTCGACCCCGACGGCACCTTCGCCGACGAGGAGCAGGTGCTGCCCCACACCGCGGAGCGGCGGCGGGTCTTCGACGGCGCCATCGCGGCCGGAGCGACGGCCGTCATCGGGTCCCTGGTGGACTACCCCGGCGGCGGTCACGAGTACTTCGTCCCCTACGACGGCGAGGCCCGGCCCGTCCCCGGCGCCTGGATCTCCGGCGCCGACGGCACCTGGCTGCACCAGCAGCTGGGCTCCGGGCCGGTCCGCATCCGCCTGGCCGTGGAGGCGACCACCACCACGGTCACCTCGCACAACGTCGTGGGCTCGCTGCCGGGTGCCGACGACGACCTGGTGGTGATCGGTTCCCATCACGACGGGCCGTGGGCCTCCGCCGTGGAAGATGCCTCGGGCACGGCGCTGGTCCTGGCCCAGGCACGGTTCTGGGCGGCGCAGCCACCGGATCGCCGACCCCACCGGATGGTGTTCGTGGTCCAGGCCGGCCACATGTGCGGCGGTGCCGGCCTCGAGGCGTACCTGGCCGACCACGCCGACGACCTGGATCGGATCGTGCTCCAGGTGCACCTGGAGCACGTCGCACTGGAGGCGGAGGAGCGCGACGGACGCCTGGTGGCCACGGACCGGTGCACGCCCCGGTGGTTCTTCACGTCGCGGGTCGAGCCGTTGGAGGCGGTGGTCGGCGATGCCATCCGGGCCGAGGGCCTGACCCGATCGCTCATCGTCGCCCCCGATGCCCTGGGCGAGAACCCACCCACCGACGGCGGCCAGTACCACCGCCACGGGGTGCCGCTGGTGCAGTTCCTCGCCGCCCCCAGCTACCTGTTCGACGCCGCCGACACGCTGGACAAGGTCGACACGGCGAGCTTGGTGCCCCTCACCCGGGCC
>CALANQ010000392.1 GCA_937926025.1 uncultured Acidimicrobiales bacterium | reverse complement strand
GGCGGCGTCGCCGGCGGCATGTCCACCGCCACCCGCCTCCGCCGCCTCGACGCCGACGCAGAGATCACCGTGCTGGAACGGTCCGGCCACGTGTCGTTCGCCAACTGCGGCCTCCCCTACTTCGTGGGCGGCGTCATCGAGGAGGAAGAGGAGCTCACCCTCCAGACCCCCGAGTCCCTCTACGCCCGGTTCCGGCTCGACGTCCGCACCGGGACCGAGGCGGTGTCGATCGACCCCGCCGCCCAGACGATCACCGCTCGCACCCTCGCCGACGGGACCGAGCAGGTCCTCCCCTACGACGCCCTCGTGCTCAGCGTCGGGGCCGCACCCGTGCGCCCGCCGATCCCCGGGTACGACCGGGTGCGCTCCCTGCGGACCGTGGAAGACGCCGCCCGCCTGGCCGGCGAGGTCGGCGCGGCGCCGAAGACCGCCGTGGTCATCGGCGCCGGGTTCATCGGCCTCGAGATGGCGGAGAACCTGGTCCACCAGGGCCTCGACGTCGCCATCGTCGAAGCCACGCCCCAGGTGCTGCCGCCCCTGGACCCCGAGCTGGCCGTCCTGGTGCGAGACGAGCTCGAGCGCCACGGCGTCGCCGTCCACACCGGTGTGGGCGTCACCGCCATCGGCCCCACCTCGGTCACCCTGGCCGACGGCCGGGAGCTCCCCGCCGACGTCGTGGTGGGCGCCATCGGCGTCCGCCCCGAGACCGGCCTGGCGGTCGCCGCCGGCCTGGCCATCGGCCCCAACGGCGGCGTGGCCGTCGACGCCGCCAACCGCACCAGCGACCCGCACATCTACGCCGTCGGCGACATGGTCGAGAAGACCGACGCCATCTCCGGCGAGACCTCGCTCATCGCCCTGGCCAACGTGGCCAACCGCCAGGGCCGGCGCGTGGCCGACCACATCGCCGGACGGCCGCTGCACGGCGCACCGTCGCTGGGCACCGCCATCGTGAAGGTGTTCGACCTGGTGGCCGCCACCGTCGGGTGGAGCGAACGCCGCCTCCGCGCCGCGGGCCGGCCGGTGCGGACGCTGCATTCGCACCCGTTCGACCACGCCACCTACTACCCGGGCGCCACCCGGATGGCCATGAAGCTCCTGTTCGACCCGGAGACCGGCGAGGTGCTGGGCGCCCAGATCGTGGGCCGCAACGGCGTCGACAAGCGCATCGACGTGCTGGCCACCGCCATGACCGCCGGCATCACCGCCGACCGGCTCGCCGACCTCGAGCTGGCCTACGCCCCGCCGTTCTCCTCCGCCAAGGACCCGGTCAACCAGCTGGGCTACATGGCGGAGAACGTGATGAGCGGCGACTGCGATGTGGTCGCGGCCGACGAGGTCGCCGGCCTGGCCGCCGACGGGTGGACCGTCATCGACGTCCGCACGGCCGGCGAGCACCGCCGAGGGGCCATCCCCGACACGGCCAACCTCCCGCTCGACGACCTGCGCGACCACCTCGAGGACCTCCAAGGGAAGCGGGTGGTCGTCTACTGCGAGGTGGGCCAGCGGGGCCACACGGCGACGGCGCTGCTCATCGACTCCGGCATCCGGGCCCGCAACCTCGACGGCGGCTACCAGACGTGGCTGGCCGCCGAACGGGCCCGACCGGAACCCGTCCCCTCCCGCTGAGCGACCGGCCGGTCCCTCAGCGCAGGTCGGCCAGCACCGAAGACGCCGGCTGCACCACCCGGGGATCGGCCGGATGCGCCACCGCCACGTCGCGGTGGTCGTACGGGAACGCCGACAGCACGTGGCGGATGGATTCCAGCCGGGCCCGCCGCTTCTCGTTGGAGTTCACGATCGTCCACGGTGCCGCGGCCGTGTCGGTGCCCACGAGCATGGCGTCGCGGGCCACCGTGTAGTCCTCGAAGTGACCGAGGGCGGCCTCGTCCATCGGCGACAGCTTCCACGTCTTCAGCGGATCGTGGCGCCGGCCCTCGAAGCGCCGTGCCTGCTCCTCGCGGTCCACCGTGAACCACAGCTTGAACAGGTGCAGGCCGTCGTCGACCAGGCTCCGCTCCAACTCGGGCGCCTGGCGCAGGAACTCGCCGTACTGGTGCGGCGTGCAGAACCCCATCACCCGCTCGACCCCGGCCCGGTTGTACCAGGAGCGGTCGAACAGGACGATCTCCCCGGTGGTGGGCAGGTGGGAGATGTAGCGCTGGAAGTACCACTGCCCGCGCTCGGTGTCGTTGGGCTTGGGCAGGGCGACCACCCGCGCCGAACGGGGGTTCAGGTGCTCCGTGAACCGCTTGATGGCACCGCCCTTCCCCGCCGCGTCGCGCCCCTCGAAGATGAGCAGCACCCGGGCGCCGGTCTCGATCACCCACGACTGCAGCTTCACCAGCTCGATCTGCAGGGCGAGCAGTTCCTCCTCGTACGGCTTCTTCTTCAACCGGTTCCCGTAGGGCCGGTCGTGCTCCATGTCCTGCAGGGTCAGCTTCACCGGATCGTGGCTCATGGCGGAATGCTCGCAGAATCCCGGCGCGCCCGTCAGAGGTACTGCGCGCGCTTGAGGTACACGAACGCACCCCACCCGGGGAGCACCGGGAGCCAGAACGTGCCGAGGCGGAACAGGAACACCGACGGCACGGCGATGGTGTTGGGCATCCCCGCCGCGACCAGCCCCGCGATGACGGCGGCCTCCAGCGCGCCCAGCCCACCGGGGGTGGGCGCCGCGCTGGCCACCGCGGAGCCCAGCAGGTACACAGCGCCCACCTGCGCCAGGGAGAGGCTGCCGTCGAAGGCCAGCGTGGCGAAGTACATGGCGGCCACGTAGCTCAGCGTGACGATGGCGGACCCGCCGAGCAGCAGGCCCAGCTTCGACGGCGAGCGGAGCACCTGGCGGAGCCCGGAGGTGGAGCGGCGCAGCACCGGCACCACACGGTGCAGCACCGCCCGCCGGATGGACCCCACCGCGAAGGCCGCACCCGTGACCACCACCACGGCCACCAGCCCGTAGATCGCGATGGTCGGATCCGGGATCTTGATGTCGTCGAAGGCGCTGCGCCCGGCCCACACGAGGAAGGTGACCAGCAGCACGATGTGCATGAGGATGCCGGCAACCGCGTTGAGGCCGATGCCCGACGTGCCCACCGCGGTGTCGACCCCGGACTTCTGGAGGAACCGGAGGTTGAGCGCCATGCCGCCCACGGCCGACGGGGCGAGCCGGCTGGCGAACGACGATGCCACCTGGGCGATCAGCGTCGGGATCGTGGCCAGCCGGTCGGGCACCGACCCCATCAGGCCGAACATGGCACCGACGTAGGACACCGACGAGGCGACCACGACGGGAGCGAACCACCACCAGTCCGCCTCGTCGACCTGGTCGATGATCCCCGGGATGTCGCCCAGCTGCGGCAGCAGGAAGTACGTGGCGCCGGCCAGCATCCCGAGCAGCAGGAACGTCTTGGCGTTGAAGCGGTCCAGGCGGACGTACTCGGGCTCCTCGATCCCCGTCCGGGCGATCACCTCGTCGCGGAGCTCGGCCAGCAGGCCGCGGTGGGCCCGCAGGGCCCGCTTGGTGGCGGTGGTCAGCGCGTTGGGCTGGAGGAGGCGGGCCGAGGCGCCGACCGCGTCCCTGCCCAGCACCGCCACCGCTGCGTCCACCGCCCGCTCCGCCCCCGCATCGAGCGCGAACGACACCAGCAGCTGCGCCACATCGGCGTCGAGCAGCTGATCTGATGCCGCCACCTCGCTGAACCCGAAGTCGATCAGCCACGGGTTCCCGTCCGCGTCGATGATCCACTTGCCGCGGCGCAGGTCGCGGTGGGCGACCCGGTGCGAGCGCAGCCGGGCCACCTGCTCCCAGCAGGACCGCATGGTGGCGTCGTCGACGGGCTCGGTGCGGTCCTCGAGCGAGGTCCCCTCGATCAGCGTGGAGGCCAGGACGAAGGAATCGGGGTCCACGCTGGCGATGGCGCGCAGGCGCGGGGTGCGCACGCCGAGGTCGTGCGCCTGCAACGAGACCAACGCCTCGTGCTCCACCGCCCGGCGCAGCGAGGAGAACGGCCGCTCGTCGCCCGCCGACCGCAGCCGCACGAACCGGTAGCTGCGGTAGAGCAGGTCGGCCGACCGCTCCCTCGGGCTCACCGCCTTCACGAAGACCCGGTCCCCGCCCTCGACCTCGGCCACGTAGGGCGTCCACGCGCTCGCATCGGCCGTCGACGGCCACATCGACGTGATCGCCAGGGCCGTCGACCGCAACGAAGCAGCCACCGCGGCCGGGGTGGGCCGCTGGTCCGGTCGGCCGAACGCCAGCAGGACGGCGCAGCCCGCGGCCGCACCGATCGTCAGGGAGAGCAACAGGTCGACCGGGAGGTGGACCGACAGCACGAACCGGAGGGCGGTCAGCCCGGCGATGGCCAGCGCCCCCGCCCGCCGCCACCGGGCCGACACGAACGGCCCGAGGATCACCATCAGGGCCACGTACTGGGCCAGCGCACCGGCGTCGAGGGACCGGTTGACGTCGATGCCCGATCGCGCGGCGGCCTCGTTGAGCGCTGCGGTCGCCCCGCTGCCGTCGACCAGCGCCACCACGCCGGCCGTGGCCGCCGACGCCAGCAGGTTGCCCACCATCAGGTACCCCAGCAGGCGGAACCGCCGCTGGACGATCACGATGACCACGGCGCAGACCAGCACGGTGGCCTGCAGCACCACCGACGCGCTGTTGAGGAACCGGACCGTCGGCGGCGTCAGGAACGACAGGGCGCGGAGCACGTCGGACTCGGCGGCCAGCACCGCGTTGCGGGCCACGGCCACCGTGAGGGCGAGCACCGCGGAGAGGCCGGCGAACCCCAGGAACCGGATCAGGTCGCTGGGCGTCCGGCGGTAGGTGGTGGTCGGCGACTCGCGGGTCCGCGCCTCGTCCGGCAGGGCACCGAGCAGGTCCTCGAACCCGACGTCCCCATCGGCCGGAGCCGGCAGCGGCGCGCTAGGCACCGCTCAGCTGGGGCGTCGGCGAGCCCGAACGGTTGCGGAGCCGCCGCTGCTCCGCGTAGTGGCCGAGGATCATCAGGCTCAGGAAGGCGGCGAAGGTGCACCAGATCGACGAGTAGTCCTTGGCCTCGATGATGGCGGCCGCCGTCATCGCCAGGAAGTTGGCGACGCCGAACGCCCGCACCCAGCGGTGGGACGAGAGCACCGGCGTGACGCACGTGGCCGCCACGTACGGCAGGGCCAGCAGCGCCGCCGGCACCCCGATGCCCATCTGGTAGTCGAGCTGGTCGTTCACCACCGAGACCCCGATCTCGGGTTGGAGCGCCTGCACGGCCATGAACAGGGCGAGCAGCCCGCCCACCACCATGAGGCCGCGCATCCAGCGCTTCCTGCGGGGGTCATCCTCGATGAGCCACACCGCCCACGGCACGTACGCCGGCAGGAACGCCCACGCGAACATCACCCAGGAGTGGACGCCGAACCCGGTCAGCCGCCCGCTGTCCATGCCGTCGAGCTCCACCCACGTCAGGCCCTCCAGCGCCTGGTGGATCCCGAACAGGAGGGGCAGGGCGGCGAACGGGATCTCCCGCTTGTCCTTCACCAGGGCCAGCGCCGCCACCCCTGCCGCGCTGATGACGGCGGCGCCGGTGAAGCTGGCCTCGGCGCTGAAGCACATCGGTCGACCTCCCGCGTTGGGTTCCGCCGACCCTACCGGCGAGGTGCCGGTGCGCTGGCGGACCCGAGGCCGCTCAGGTGGCGTTGATGGCGTCGAGGACGTCGAGGCGCGTGGAGCGCCGCGACGGGACGTACGACGCGAGGAAGCCCAGGACGATGCCGAGCACCAGCACGCCGCCCACCTGCAGCCACGGGATGCTGAGCGAGATCGAGGCATCGCTGGTACGGCCGATGGAGAGCACCACGGCGATGCCGACGAAGGCCCCGAGCGCGACGCCCGTGACGGTGCCGAGGGCCGAGATGATCACGGACTCCAGGCGCACCATCCGCTGCACCCGGCGGTCCGTCATCCCCACGATGCGCAGGAGCCCGAGCTCCCGGCGCCGCTCCAGGATCGACAGGGAGAGCGTGTTCACGATGCCGATCAGGGCCACGATCACGCTCATCATCAGCAGCCCGTTGACCGCGTTGATGATGAAGTTGAACACCGTGCCGATCAGCTCGGCGAAGAAGTCGCCGGCCGTCAGGGTGACATCGGGGCGGAGGTCGACGATCTCCTGGATCTGGTCCTCCACATCGGACTGGGCCCCGGACTTCACGTCGATGAACGCGATCGTGGGCGCCTTGTCCCCGACGACCTCGTCGAACGTGCCGTCGTCCACGAAGCTGCCGGTGTAGGTGGTGTCCAGCGACGACGTGAGCAGCCCCACCACCTCGAGCTTCCGGGTGTCGCCGGAGCTGGTGGCCAGCACCACGGTGTCGCCGACCTTCGGCCCGGCGCCCCCGGGATCCTCGGTGACGATGATCTGGTCCGGTCCCAGGTCGTCGAACGAGCCTGCGCTCACGTCGATGGCGGCGACGTCCTCGATGGCGTCGAAGTCGCCGGTGCTCACGGCCGACGGACGGTCGTCGATGGTGACCGGCTCGCTGCGGAACGGGACGACGCGCTCCACGTCGTCGACCGCCTCGATGGAGGAGACCAGCTCCGGGTCGATGGTGCCGCCGGTGCTGGCGATCACGTAGTCCGCACCGGTGGTGGCCTTGATCGCCGCCTGGGCGTAGTCCTTGATGCTGGTGCCGGCCACCGTGACGAACGTGACCAGGAAGAGCCCGATCAGCAGCGCGTTGGCGGTGGTCGCCGTGCGCTTCGGGTTGCGGCCCACGTTGTCGACGGCCAGGCGGCCCTCCAGCCCGAGGCGGCCCAGGACCGGCCGCAGCACCCGGCTCCCCCCGATGGCGATGAGCGGGCCAGAGAGGATCACGGCGAGGAACAGCTCGACCGAGCCGGCCAGCACCTGCCACGGGTTGCCGCTGGCCAGGCCGACCAGGGCCAGCACGGTCAGCACCAGGATCACGGCGACGCGCACCTTGCTGACCTGCCGCTGATCGACCGCCGCGTCGCGCAGCGCCTCGATCGGCTCGACCTTGGCGGCGCGGCGGGCCGGCACCGTCACCGAGAGGAACGTGATGAACGTGCCGGCGATCAGCGCCTGCACGATGGTGGGGACGTCAGGCGTGATCCCGCTCCCGGGCAGGGCGATGCCGAACGCCTCGAGCACGGCGATCAGCAGGAAGGCCAACCCGAAGCCCACCACGACCCCGAGCACCGACCCGAGGAACCCGATGAGCAGGCCCTCCAACCGGAGCGACCGCTTCAGCTGCTTCGGGGTGGCGCCGATGGCCGAAAGGACCGCCAGCTCTCGGATCCGCTGGGCGACGATGACGTTGAACGTGTTGTAGATGACGAACCCGCCGACGAACAGGGCGAGCAGGGCGAAGGCCTGGAGGCCCGTCTTGAGGGCGTTGCCGATGCCGCCGGCCTGGGCCTTCTGGTCGTCGATGAAGTCCTGGCCGCTCTGGGCCACGAACCCGTCGGGGAGCACCTTCGCCACGGCCTCCGTCAGGTCGGCCTGGCTGCCCGACCCGCGGACGTAGAGGGCCGAGTACTCCTCCTGGCCCGAGTTCAGCAGGTCGAACGCCGAGGCTTCGGGGAGCGAGACGGTGCCGCCGGGGTCCTGCGAGGCGGCGTTGCCGAAGCTGGTGATCCCCACCACCGTCACCTCGTTCTGGCCGGCCAGGCTGAGGAGCGTCTCCCGGTCGCCGACCTCGATGCCCTCGTCCTTCGCCGTGTCCTCGTCGACCGCGATCTCGTCGGCGGCCTCCGGCCCTCGGCCCTTGGTGACGTCGACGGGGTTCAGGTCCTCGTCGTCGATCCAGAGCCGTCCCGTGGCGTTGGCGGCCACGGGCTTGCCGTCCTGGCCGAGGAACGCGACGGCACCGGTCAGCTCGCCGCCGACCGCCTCGACGTCGGGCAGCGCCCGGATCTCGTCCGCCACCTTCCCGTCGACCTTGAGGGCGGCTGCGAAGTCCTGGTCCGCGCTGGAGGAGGAGTCATCGGGGATGACCGCCACGTCGACGGCGGCGTACTGGCGGCCGGCATCGCCCTCGAGCGCATCGATGACCCGCTGGCTGAGGAACCCGCTGGCCGCGAAGAACGCGACGCCGGTGATGATGGCGACGAGTGTGGCGACGTACCGGCCGACGTTGAACCGGACGCCCCGGATCGCGAGGTGGAGCACCGGCTCAGGCCTCGAAGCGCTTCATGCGGTCCAGCACCCGGTCCGCGGTGGGGTTCGCCATCTCGTCGGTGATCTGGCCGTCGGCCAGGAAGAGCACGTTGTCGGCGTACGACGCCGCATGGGGGTCGTGGGTGACCATCACGATGGTCTGCCCCGAGTCATCGACCGCCCGCCGCATGAACGACAGGATCTCCATGCCGGTCTTCGAGTCCAGGGCACCGGTCGGCTCATCGGCGAACACGATGTCGGGCTTCGGGACCAGCGCCCGGGCGACGGCGACGCGCTGCTGCTGGCCGCCCGACAGCTCGCTGGGACGGTTGCCGAGCCGCTGGCCCAGGCCGACCGTGGCCACGATGGTCTCGAACCAGGCCTGGTCCCGATCGGCGCCCGCCAGCGTGAGCGGCAGCACGATGTTCTCCTCGGCCGTCAGCGTCGGGATCAGGTTGTACTGCTGGAAGATGAACCCGAGGTGGTCCCGGCGCAGCAGCGTCAGCTGGGTCTTGTCGAGGGTGGACAGCTCGACGTCACCGATGAACGCCTGGCCCGAGGTGAGCCGGTCGAGCCCGGCCACGCACTGCATGAGCGTGCTCTTGCCCGACCCGGACGGGCCCATGATGGCGGTGAAGCGGTGCGACGGGAAGTCCACCGTGACCCCGGCCAGGGCGTGGACGGCGGCATCGCCATCCCCGTAGGTCTTGCGGGCATCGACCGCTCGGGCGGCCGCCGCGGTGGCGACATCGGCGACGGACACGGACACCCTCCTGAAGGGGGAGCAGACGGGGTGATCGAGGGACCCTAGCGATCCGTCCGGCTCGCCGCCGGAGTCCCGACGGCGAGGTTGGTACCGGCGCCGCCGACGACCAGCCCCCACACCACCCAGCGCCACCGCGGAGACAGGTACGGCGAGAGGATCAGCCCCAGGGCCACGGTCAGGATCACGTGGCCGGAGGCGTAGCTGAGCCCGTCGGGAGGGACGTCGCCTCGGAGGTGGACGCTGCTGCCGATCGACGTGAACGGCCGCTGCCGCTCGACGACCTCCTTGACCAGGCGCTCGCCGATCAGCTTGGCCACCGTGACGATCACGGCGGCCAGCGCCAGGCGCCGCTCGCCAGCGAGGTAGGCGACCACCGCCACCAGCGGGCCGATGGCGATGACCCCCACCAGCTGCAGCCCGTACATCAGCGGGTACAGGGCATCGGGCAGGTCGTTGAACGCCCGGAAGACCGCCTCCTCGGCGCCGCTCACCGCCCCACCGGACACCATCCGGGAGACCACGACGAAGGCCATCAGGCCGACCAGCGCCACCGCGCCCCACGTCCGGGTGTCGCGCGAGTACCGCTCCAGCCCGGCCGTCCGCTGATCCGCCGCAGCGGTCTCCATGCTGGCCACCACGGTCAGATCCGATCGGCCCGCTGCAGCAGGGTGAAGGCGGTCCACCCGGGGAGGATCGGCAGCCAGAACGTGGCGAACCGGTAGAGCAGCACCGCCGGCACCGCCTCGGACTTCGGCACGCCGGTGGCGATGAGCGCCGCTGCGAACACGGCCTCGGTCGCACCCAGGCCACCGGGGGTCGGCGCCGCGCTGGCCAGGGCCGACCCGGCCAGGTACACCAGCGCCACCGTGCTGATCGGCACCGAGGCGCCCACCGCCCGGAGGCTGAGGGCCAGCGCCGCGATGTAGCAGATGCTCACCAGCGCGCTGCCGCCGAAGAGCATGGCCAGGCGGTTCGGCTGCTTGGCGGCTTCCCGGATGGCGTCCAGCGACTGGCGGGCCCGCGGCCGCACCCGGTGGTTGAGGAGCTCGCGCAGCGGGCGGATCGCGTAGGTGATGGCGATGACGGCGGCGATCAGGGCGAGGCCGAGCCCGATCGTCCGCGGCGACGGGAGCTCCATGTCGCCGAGGCCGACCTTGCCCGCCCACACGATGACGAACAGCGTCATGACCACGTGGACGATGAGCCCGGCCACCGAGTTCACGCCGATGGCGGCCACCGCGCTGGGGCTGGTCTCGCCCTCGCGCACCAGCCAGCGGGCGTTGAGCGCCACCCCGCCGACCTTGGCCGGTGTGACCCGGTTGGTGAACGACGACGCCAGCTGCACCTCGAAGGTGCGCAGCGTCGGCAGGTCGTTGGCCACCGCGCCCTTGAGGGCGAGCGTCGCCCCCACGTAGGTGATCATGCTGGCCAGCGCGGCCAGGGCCAGCATCGTGCGGTCCGCCTTCGGCAGCTGCTCCCAGAGATCGCCGCTCTGGCCGATCTGGGGCAGCAGCACCCACACGGCCGCGGTCAGCGCAGCGAGCGTGAGGATGGTGCGCCCGTCGACCCGAGCCAGCCGGGGCAGCTTTGGCTCGGGCGAGCCGACCCGTTCGGCCAGCGCCCGGCGCAGCTCGGTGAACCCGGCCCGTCCCAGCTTCTTGCGGGTGGCCGACGAGACAGCGAGCGGCTGCACGAGGGGCAGCGCCGCCTCCATCTGGACCCGGCCCAGGGTGGCGACCGCCGCATCGATGGCCCGCTGCTCGCCCACCAGCGCCGCCGTCGACGCCAGCAGCTCCACGATGTCCCGGGCCTGCAGATCCGGCTGGGCCAGCACATCGGAGAACGCGAAGTCCACGATCCAGATCTGATCCTCGCCGTCGACCAGGAGGTTGGCGCCGCGCAGATCCCGGTGGGCGATGCCGGCGCGGTGCAGCGTGCCGACCATCGACCACGCCTCGCGGAGCAGCGACTCCGTCAGCGCGTCGGCACCGTCCTCCTCCACGATCTGGTCGAGCGTCCGGCCGGCCACCGCCTCGTGCACCGCGAAGACGCCACCGTTCTCCAGGGCGCCCAGGGCCAGGACCCGGGGCACCCGGGCGCCGGCCGACGATGCGCTCGTCGCCGCGAACGCCTCGTGCTCCACGGCGTGGAGCAGCGACGAGTGGGGCAGTTCGTCGCCCGAGCCTCGCAGCCGCAGCCCCCGCCACACGCGGAACAGCAGGTCGGCGATGCGCTCCTCGTCGCCGTAGGTCTTCACGAACACCGTCGTGCCGGTGGAGAGGTGGACGATCCACGGCACCGAGCCGCGGGCATCGCCGCCCTGGGGCTCGATCTGGTCGACCAGGAAGCCGTGCCGCTCGAGCGCCTTCACCACGCCGTCGGGGGTCGCCCGTCGGGCCGGGGTGCCGACCACCAGGGCCGCCAGCGCGCCCACGGCAGCGCCGAAGGCGAGGGCGACGGTCCGACCGGGGATCGACTCGGTGACCCAGAAGCCGCCGCCGAGCGCCGCGGCGTAGAACGTGAGCGTCGTCCACCGCTGCCAGGCGGCCGGTCGGAGGGTCACGAGCGACCCGATGGTGAGGATGGCGGCCCCGGCGGCCAGGACCGCGTCCACCTGCAGCGCCCCGTCGCTGGTCGGCGCCCAGGTGCCGTGCAGCGCCGACCCGATCGCCAGCGCCAGCCCGCCGGCCGCCACCGGACCGAGGACCAGCCGCCACCCGCAACCGGCGGTGGAACAGGGCGTCGACCAGGGCGGCGACCCACCAGACCGCGGCGATCGTCAGCGCGACGGCGTCGAACAGGGAGCCGACGGCGTGGGGCACGTGCCGGGCGGCCTGGCGGGTGTCGACCCGGAGGCCCAGCGCGGTCTCGTTCAGGACGCGCAGCGCCAGCAGAGCGGCGGCGAGCAGCGCCAGGCACACCACGAGGCGCCCCAGCGAGCGGGGCGAACGGGTGGGGGCCTGGCCCGGGGAGAACTCGTGAGCGTCGACCACGACGCTCGGAGCGGGACGGAGACGGGGATGGATCGCAGCCACGAGGTATCTCCTGCGCACCAGTGGGAACATGGACGGTCATGGTCGGAGACCAAGCCACGGCGTTCGTTCCCACCGGACGACGATGGTCATACCTCGACACGATCCGAAGTGCGGCGGCCTTCGCGATCCTCCTGATCGGAGCCGTGATCGCCCGGCACGGCGTGCCGCGCCCCGAGGCCGATCTGTTCGAGTCGATCAACCAGCTGCCGGACTTCCTGTATCCGGTCGTCTGGCCGATCATGCAGCTCGGCAGCGTGCTGGGGGCGCTGGCGGTGGCGCTGGTGATGGGGCTCCGGACACGCCGGTGGAGCATCGGCGTCTGCACCGCCGCCGCCATCGGGACGACGTGGCTGGTGGCGAAGTGGGTGAAGGACCAGGTCGGCCGGGGCCGCCCGTTCGGCGTCGGCCTCGAGGTGAACCTGCGGGACCACGCCACCTACGGCCTCGGCTACGTATCCGGCCACGCGGCCATCGCCACCTGCCTCTACACGATGGTCGTGCCCCACCTGCGGGAGCGGTACCGGCCGATCGCGCTGGCGGCCGTGCTGATCGTGTGCTTCGCCCGCATCTACAGCGGCGCCCACCTGCCGCTCGACGTGGTGGGCGGCGCCGCCCTCGGCATGTTGATCGGCGAGGCCTTCCGCGTCATCGAGGTCCGCTGGCGCACCGGCCGGGTCCCCCACACCGAGGACCTCGTCGCGGAGCCCGACGCGGTGGCCTGAACCGCCGCCGCGAGCCAGCCGCGAGCGGACCCGCAGCCCCGCTGAGCGGGACCGCGGGTCCGGTTGCCGGGAGATCCTGGCGAAGGGGTTCAGGCCATCCAGGGCTCGAGGGGGATCCGCTCCACGTCGTAGGTGGTGGTGCTGGTGAACGGTCCCGAGCCGTCGGCACTCGGCGTCGTCACCGTCGCCACCACCGGCATGCCGGTCGCCGCATCGAGCTCGAGCACGTCTCGGACGCCAGCCGCCGGGGTGTGCGTGACGACCAGGCGGTCCGCGCCATCGACCGTCTTCTCGGCGGTGGCCACCTCGGGGTCTCCCGCCAGCACCCTGAGGATGCCGGCGCGCATCACCGGATCGGCCGCCGTGGCGCTGAAGGCGTCGTGGGCTTCGACGAAGACCGCGTTGGGGTACGACACGCCTGCGAGGTCGGCCGACGAGGATCCCGCCGCCCGGTAGCGGTCCCGGATGAACGCGGCCGCCTTGTCGTACGCCGCCTCCGGCGAGGCCTCCGCCACCGATCGGAACAGCTCGCGGACGGCAGCGACGTCGGTCCGGTACGGGACCGAGGCCGGGTCCTCGAGGATGCCTCGGGCCTCGGCGCGGAGCGTCTCCACGTCCACCGCGTTCGCATAGCGACCGTCATCGGTGGTCAGGTCCGCCGAGGTGGTGCCGTCGTCCATGGTGCGGAGCACCACGGTGGCATCGCCCGGAGGGGCCGGCTGGGAGACGAGCTGCTGCGCCACCCGCACCAGTGGCGCAGCAGCGGCCCGGTCGGGTCCCACCCCGGAACCCGACGGAGCGAGGCTGGTGACCGACAGCACGGCGACGATCACCGCCGCAGCCGCAGCGACCAGCGCGACGGACCGGCGGCCCCACCGACGGCGATCGGGCGCCGGGGACGGCTGGGGCTGCGGGGCGGCCACCTCCATCGAGCGGTCGATGTGCTCGAGGAGCGCGGCTCGGGCCCGCCGGGCGACCTCCGTCCCAGCCGGTTCGGGCGGAGCGATCCGTTCGACGATGCCGATCGGATCGAGGTTGGTCTGGGTGTTCATGCGGTTCCTTTCAGATGGGCCATCCCGGCCCGGTCGTGATCCCGCGGGAGGATGTCGTCGGCCTGGAGCAAGGGGATCAGCCGCTCCCGGCCGCGTGCGATGCGGGACCGGACGGTCCCGACAGGGATGTCGAGGGCGTCGGCGATCTCCGAGTAGGTGAGGTGGGTCCAGGCGACCATCTCGATCACCTCTCGCTCCTCTGGGCGCAGCCGGCCCAGCGCCGCCCGGACCGCCGTCGCCGTGGTGGTGGCGTGCAGCCGGGACTCGACGTCGTCGTCCTCGGTGCTGACCCGCTCGACCGCCTGAGCGGCGGGCTGCCAGCGCCGGGCGTCGCTCGCCTGGCGTCGGAGCAGGTTGGCGGCGATGCCGAACATCCACCCTCGGAGCACGCCCCGGGCCGGGTCGAACCGATCACGTGAGTCGAACGCCACCCGGAAGGTCTCCGAGGCGATGTCCTCCCCGGCGGCACCTGCTCGGGCCACGCAGTACCGCCGGATCGCCGCCCAGTGCCGGTCGAAGATGGTCGCGAACTGATCCGGGCGGTCGAACGACAGCCGCCAGACCTCCTCATCGGTGGTCGTTGCGGTGACCACCTGGTGGAGCCGGCGCGCCTGGCGGCGAGACGGCGGGGCGTTGGTCATGGAGGCCTCCGAGCCCTCGACGACGTGGACACCCAGTACTTGCGATCAACCGCACGCGCGGTTCCCGTGGATCCTCCGGTGCCCGATCTGCCCGAACGTCCCGCCGCCCGGAGCGACCGGAAGCTACCGCCCGGTCAGTGCTCCACCGCGTAGGTCACCATCACCAGGCCGCTCCCGATGGTGCGGACGTCGGTGAGGTGCACGGCCGCGGAGGACCCCTCGGCGAAGAACCGCTCGCCGGCGCCGATCACCACCGGGAAGACCACGAGCCGGATCGCATCGAGCAGTCCGGCGCCGAGCAGGGTGCGACCGAGCTGGTGGCTGGCCGGGACCACGATCTCGCCGCCGATCTCACCCTTCAGCCGGGTCACCGCCGCCACCGCGTCGCCGCCGAGCACCGTGGTGTTGCTCCAGCTCGGGTCCGTGAGCGACGACGACACGACGTACTTCGGGATCTCCCGCAGGCGGTCAGCGAGCGCGCCCTCGCGCGGCTGCCAGCGCGTCGAGAAGAACTCGTAGCTGCGCCGGCCGAGCAGCCAGGCCTCCGCCGCCTCGGCCTCCTGCAGCGCCACCTCGCCCCACGGGCCGAGGTCGGCACCGCCGTGCTCCACGAACCAGCCGCCGTGCTCCCACCCCTCCTGACCGTCCGGGTCCCGGACGACACCGTCCAGGGTGGTGTTCTGCGGGCCGCCCATCACGATCGTCGCCATCGGGTCGCTCCTTGCTGTGGATGTGTGCCGGTACCGACGCCGGATCCGAGCGAGACTGGGCGGCCCCGCACCGCCCATTCCGCGGATCGGCCGGCGTCTACCCCGGTGGGTCGCGCCGGCGACCCCAGGCACGAAGCGAGCAGGCATGGCTGAGACGGACCTCCTGGCGAAGGCGCGAGCAGGCGACCAGCGCGCCTTCACCCAGCTCACCGCTCCGCACCGCCGTGAGCTCGAGGTGCACTGCTACCGCATGCTCGGCTCCCTGCAGGATGCCGAGGACGCGCTCCAGGAGACGCTGCTCGCGGCCTGGGACCACCTCGACCGCTTCGAGGAGCGGGCGTCGCTGCGCACCTGGCTGTACCGGATCGCCACCAACCGCTGCCTCGACGCGCGGCGCGCCGCCCGCCGGCGGCCGGCCAAGGCCTGGGACGTGCCGGGCGTCGCCCTCATGGAGCCGAACGGGACGGAGGACATCGTGTGGCTGGAGCCGTACCCCGACGCCCGGCTGCCCCACAGCCCCGGGGCTCCGCCCGCACCGGAGGCCCGCTACGACGAGATCGAGGCCGTGTCGCTCGCGTTCGTGACGGCGCTGCAACTGCTCCCGCCCCGCCAGGTCGCCGTCCTGATCCTGCGCGACGTGCTCGGGTTCCGAGCCCAGGAGGTGGCGATGATGCTCGACACCACCGTCGAGTCGGTGACCAGCGCCCTGAAGCGGGCGCGGGCGAACCTCGACCGCCACCTCACACCCGGCCCGCAGCATCCGCGCCCGCCCCGAGGCGGCGACGAGCAGGCCCTCGTCGCCGAGTTCGTCCGGGCCTGGGAGGCGGCCGACGCCGAAGCCGTGGTGGCGATGCTCACCGACGATGCGTTCATCACCATGCCTCCGATGCCGTACCGCTACGAGGGCAAGCAGACGGTGCGCCGGTTCTTCGCGGGACTGTTCGACGGCGGTCGCCGCTTCGACCTCGCGCCCACCCGCGCCAACGGCCAGCCGGCCTTCGGCGCCTACCTCGTGGGTCCCGGCTCCGTGCGCACCGGCGTCGGCGTCTACGTCCTCACGGTCGCCGGCGACCGGTTGACCTCCCTCGCCCGCTTCGAGGCGACGGCTCTCCCCTGGTTCGACCTCCCGGCCACGCTCCCCGCTCCCCGGTGACGATGGCTCGCCTCAGAGCCGCGGGTCGACGGGCTCGGACTCCATGGCGAGGACGCCGAAGACGCACTCGTGGACCCGGTGCAGCGGCTCGCCGGCCACGAACCGCTCGAGCGCTTCGACGCCCAGGGCGAACTCCCGCTGCGCCAGCGACCGCTTCCGGCCCACGCCCCGCTTGCGGAGCCGGTCGAGGTTCCGCGGGTCGAGGTACTCGGGGCCGTAGATGATGCGGAGGTACTCGGGTCCCCGGCACTTGATGCCGGGCTGGATGAGCCCGCGCTCGCCGGTGACGATCGACCCGACGGGCTTCACCACCATCCCCTCGCCGCCTGCGCCGACCAGCTCCTCCCACCAGGCCGTCGCGGCGGCTTCGCTGTCCGCGTCGCCCAGGTCCACCGTGACGTTGCGGGTGGGGCGGACGAACCCGTCGCCGCCGGCGACCAGGCGCTCCACCGCGGCCAGGTGCCAGGCGTGCTCGCGCCCGGCGAGCAGCGTCCCTTCGGCGGCGAGCAGCACGAACGGGGCGAGCTGCAGGTCGTCGGGCTCCTCCACGGACCAGCAGTACTGCCGGTAGGCGCGGACGAAGCCGCCGATGGCCTGGGCCCGGTCCTCGGTCCGGTGCACCAGGTCGGCCACCTCCACGCCGCGGTGCTGGGCCGCGGCCAGCAGCTCCTCGGCCCGGTCGATCATCGCCGTGCCCGCCGCCCCGACGGCGGCGTACTGGGTGCGGAGGAGGTCCTCGGCCTTGGCGCTCCACGGGAGCAGCTCGGCGTCGAGCGCAAGCCAGTCCGTGTCCAGCTCGTCCCACAGGTCGGCGGCCGTGATGGCGGCGCGGGTGCGCTGGACCACCCGGGCCTGCCATGCCGGGTCGGCGAAGAACGCTCGGCCGGTGCGGGTGAACACGGTCCCGCCGACCGGATCGTCGATGGCGAACCGGCGGGACGCCACCTCGGCGTCGCGGCAGACCACCAGCACGGCGCGGGAGCCCATGTGCTTCTCCTCGCACACCACCTGGGCGACGCCGTCGCGCCGGTAGGCGGCGAACGCCTCCTCGGGGTGCTCCAGGAGTCCGGGACGGTCCGAGGTGGCCGTCGGGGCCATCGTGGGCGGCAGGTAGATCAGCCAGCGGGGGTCGACGGCGAAGCGGCTCATCACCTCGAAGGCGGCGGCCGCGTTCTCCGCCCCGATGGTGAGCCGGGGCTGGAGGCGGGTGGTGACGATGCGCTTGCCGAGCACGTCGGTGGCGTCGAGCAGCGCCGGCGGCCGCTCGGTCTCGACCGGGTGCAGCGGCCGGGCCGGCTCCCAGTACGTGCGGGCGGCCGGGACCGAGACCAGCTCGCGCTCCGGGTAGCGGAGCGCGGTGAGCTTGCCGCCGAAGACGCAGCCGGTGTCGATGCAGATGGTGTTGTTGATCCACTCCGCCTCGGGCACCGGCGTGTGGCCGTAGACCACCATCGCCTGGCCCCGGTAGTCGTCGGCCCAGGGGTAGCGGACCGGCAGGCCGAACTCGTCGGTCTCGCCCGTGGTGTCGCCGTAGAGGGCGAAGCTGCGGACCGCACCGGAGGACCGGTTGTGCAGCCGTTCGGGCAGCCCGGCGTGGGCCACGACGCAGCGGCCGTCGTCGAGGACGGCGTGGCTGATGAGGCCGTCGATGAACGTTGCGACCTCGGTGCGGAACCCGTCGGGCTCCGCCTCCAGCTGGGCGAGCGTCTCGGCCAGGCCATGGGACACCTGCACCTTGCGGCCGGCGAGCGCCCGGCCCAGCTTGTTCTCGTGGTTGCCGGGCACGCACACGGCGGTGCCGTCGCGGACCATGCCCATGGCCAGGCGCAGGACGCCCGGGCTGTCGGGGCCGCGGTCCACCAGGTCGCCGACGAAGACCGCGGTCCGGCCGTCGGCGTGGCGGGCCGTGGTGCGGTCGGGCGCCACCTCGTAGCCCAGCTCGGAGAGCAGCGCGACCAGCTCGTCGGCGCAACCGTGCACGTCACCGATGAAGTCGAACGGTCCGTGCTGGTCGCGCCGATCGGTCCAGCGGCGCTCCCGCTCGATGGTGGCGGTGTCGATCTCGTCGGTGCCCTTGAGCACGAACACCCGGCGGAACCCCTCGCGCTGGAGCCCCTTGATGGACCGGCGGAGCTGCTGGTGCTGGCGGCGCATCGCGTGGGCCGGCAGGTTGCGGTCCGAGCGGGTGTCGTTGCGGTCGGCGCACACCCGCTCGGGCACGTCGAGCACGATGGCCACCGGCAGCACGTGGTGCTCCCGAGCGATGCGGAGCAGCGGCGCCCGGGACTCCCGCTGCACGCTGGTGGCGTCGACGACCGTGAGCCGGCCGGCCTCCAGCCGCTTGGCGGCGATGTAGCCGAGCACGTCGAACGCGGCGGGCGTGGCGGCCTGGTCGTTCTCGTCATCGGCCACGAGCAGACGGCAGAAGTCCGATGACAGCACCTCGCTGGGCGCGAAGTGCCGGGCCGCGAACGTGGACTTGCCGGCCCCGGAGGGGCCGACCAGCACCACCAGGGCCAGGTCGGGGATGGTGATCGTGGTCATCGGGTGAACACCGCCATCTGGGTGGGCGGCCCGACCTCGGGGTCGTCGGGCCCGATGGGTGCGTACGCCACCGTGTACCCGTGGGCCTCGGCCACCCGGTCGGCCCAGGTGGCGAACTCGTGCCGCGTCCACTCGAAGCGGTGGTCGCGGTGGCGGAGCTGGCCCGCCGGCAGCGACTCGAACCGCACGTTGTGCTCCCGGTTGGGCGTGGTGACGATCACCGTCGGCGGCACCGCGTGGGCGAAAACCACCTGTTCGAGGGCGGCGAGGCGGGGCTCGTCGAGGTGCTCGATGACCTCGATCAGCGTGGCCACGTCGAACCCGGCGAAGCGGCGGTCCCGGTAGGTGAGCCCGGCCTGGATCAGCGACACCTGCTCGCGCCGGCGGTCGGACAGCTCGTCGAGGTGCAGCCGCCGGGCCGCTCGCTCGAGGGCGTGGGTCGACACGTCGGCGCCGGTGACGTGGGCGATGGACGGCACCTTCAGCAGCGCTTGGACCAGGCGGCCCTCGCCGCAGCCGAGGTCCAGCACCCGCGACGCTCCGGCTGCGGTGACCGCGGCGGTGACGGCGTCGAGCCGCTGGCGGTTCAGGCTGATGCGCTCCTCGACCTGCTCCTCCTCGCGGTCCTGCTGCTCGTCGGCCTCGTCCTGGTCTTCGGCGGCACCCTCTGCGAGGCGGGCGAGCACGTCGTCCGCCAGGGCGCGCCGGTGCTTGAGGTACCGGCGGCTGATCAGCTCCCGGGCCGGGTGCGCGGCCAGCCAGTCGCCGCCCTTGTCCAGCAGCTTGCGAGCCTCGTCCTCGCCCACCCAGTAGTGCTTGTCGTCGTCGAGCACGGGCAGCAGCACGTAGAGGTGCGAGAGCAGGTCGGCCAGGAGGACGCGACCCGTGAGCTGCACCGAGAAGCAGCGGCTGTCGCCCCACCCCGGGAACTGCTCGTCGAGCGGGATCGGGGTGGCGGCGACGTCGTAGCCGAGCGGCTCGAACAGCGACCGCAGCACCGGCTCGCCGCCGCGCACGGGCACCACGGGCACCTCGACGTGGAGCGGCAGCGGCGTCTCGGCCAGCTCGGGACGCTGGTCGCAGCGGCCCGACATGGCCGTGCGGAACACCTTGCCGATGGCGACGCTGAGCAACGACGACGCCACGTACGGGCGATCGTTCACGTAGCCGGCCAGGGAGAACGGCTCCAGGCCCTTGGGGCCACGGCGGCGGATCAGGCCGACCGGATCGACCTCCACCAGCACCGCCGCCGTGCAGCGGTCGGCCTCGGCCTCCGGGAAGAACACGTGCGCATCACCGAACGGGAACTCGACCGTCCGGACCCGGTCCGGGTGCTTGTGCAGCAGGTAGCCGAGGTCGGTGGCCGGGGCGTGATCGGTTGTGATGGTGAGGAGCATGGCGA
>CALANQ010000391.1 GCA_937926025.1 uncultured Acidimicrobiales bacterium | reverse complement strand
GGATGGCCAGCAGCGGAGGGGAATGGGTAGTCGTGCCGGCGGTCTAGGTAACGGCGGGCCAGGTTGGGACCAGAACGGGACCGGTAGACCGTTGCGCCCGCACCGGGGGGTTGTCACGATGCGGCCCCCAGCCGCCCCTCCCAGGAGCTCCCGTGAACCGCACCCGCCGCCTGCTCGCCCTCACCGCCATCAGCGCGTTCCTCGTGACCGGCGCCGCCGCCTGCGGGTCCAGCGGCGGATCCGACGGCGCCTCGGGTGACACGTCGAAGACCACTGCGGCACCCACCGACGAGGGCACCGGCGACACCACCGCCGACGCGGGCGACAGCGGCGACACCGGGTCCGCCGATGGCGAGCAGGACTGCGCCGCCTCCGCCGACAGCGACAAGCTCTCCGGCGACTCGGTGGTGCTGTTCGCCGCCGACCAGAGCGAGCAGTCCGAGGCCGACCTGACCGACGAGGACACCGCGGTGATCGCCGCCGACGGCACGTCCATGGACCCCGGCACCCTCGAGGTCGCCGCCGGCCAGATGTTCGGCATCAAAGCCGACGAGGGCGCCAGCATCGATGCCGTCGTGATCGGGTGCGCCGGCGGCCAGACGCTGGTCCCGGGCACGGCGATCGGCTTCGTGATCACCGAGCCCGGGACCTACCCGGTCTCGCTGGACATCACCGGCGCCGAGCTGGGCTCGGTGGTGGTGAGCTGAGCCTCGTCCTGGTCGGCGGGGGCAGACGGGACCCTCGCCGACCCGACGACGGGCTCAGGCGTCGCGGCGAGCCCGCGACGCTGCGCCCAGCACCGCCTTCAGCGACGCCGTGATGATGTTGGGGTCGGTGCCGATGCCCCAGCGGACCGTGCTGCCGGGGTCGACCGTCTCCACGTAGGCCACGGCGGTGGCGCCGGCCCCGGCCCCCATCGAGTGCTCGTGGTAGTCGACGACGTCGATCTCGATGCCCACCGTGGCGATGGCGTCGACGAACGCAGCGATCGGGCCGTTGCCGGTGCCGGTCACCGTGGCGGCCTCGCCGTCCACCAGCAGCTGGGCGGTGATGGGGGTGACCCCGTCGGCGTCGGTGCGCAGCTCCGTCGACCTCAGCACGTACGGCGCATCGTCGGGCAGGTACGTGGTGGAGAACGCATCCCACATGGCGCCCGGCGTGATCTCGGTGCCGGTGTCCTCGGTGATGGTCTGGATGGTCCGGGAGAACTCGATCTGCAGGCGCCGCGGCAGGGCGAAGCCGTGCTCGGTCTCCATGATGTAGGCCACGCCGCCCTTGCCGGACTGGCTGTTCACCCGGATGACGGCCTCGTAGGTGCGGCCGACGTGCGCCGGGTCGATGGGCAGGTACGGCACGCCCCACTCGGCGTAGTCCTTGGTGGGATCCGCGGCACCGGCCGCCTCGGCATCGGCGTACAGGGCGGCGAAGCCCTTCTTGATGGCGTCCTGGTGCGAGCCGGAGAACGCCGTGTAGACGAGGTCGCCCGCCCACGGGTGGCGCTCGTGGACCGGCAGCCGGTTGCAGTACTCCGCCACGCGGCGGATGGCGTCGATGTCGGAGAAGTCGATCTGCGGGTCGACGCCCTGGGCGAACAGGTTGAGCCCCAGCGTCACCAGATCGACGTTGCCGGTGCGCTCGCCGTTGCCGAACAGGCAGCCCTCCACCCGGTCGGCACCGGCCAGCACGCCCAGCTCGGCCGCGGCCACCGCGCAGCCGCGGTCGTTGTGGGGGTGCAGCGACAGCACGATGGCCTCGCGGTTCTTCACCGTGCGCAGGAACCACTCGATGGTGTCGGCGTACAGGTTCGGCGTGTACATCTCCACCGTGGCCGGCAGGTTCATGATCAGCTTCTTGTCCACGGTGGGCTCGATGACCTCGGCCACCGCGTCGCAGATCTCCACCGCGTACTCGACCTCCGTGCCCGTGTAGCTCTCGGGCGAGTACTCGTAGCGGATGAACGTGTCCGGGTGCTCCTCCTCGAGCTTGCGGCACAGCTTGGCGGCGTTGACCGCGATCTCGGTGATGCCGTCCTTGTCCAGGCCGAACACCACCTTGCGCTGCAGGGTGGAGGTCGAGTTGTAGAAGTGGACGATGGCCGAGTGGGCGCCGTCGATGGCGTCGTAGGTGCGGCGGATCAGGTCCTCACGGCACTGCGTCAGCACCTGGATGGTGACGTCGGAGGGGACCAGGTCGTCCTCGATCAGCTGGCGCACGAAGTCGAAGTCCGTCTGGCTCGCGGAGGGGAACCCGACCTCGATCTCCTTGTAGCCCATGTCGACCAGCGTCTGGAACATCTTCAGCTTGCGGCTGGGGTCCATCGGGTCGATGAGCGCCTGGTTGCCGTCGCGCAGGTCCACCGCGCACCACCGCGGTGCCTCGGTGAGGCGGTTGTCCGGCCAGGTGCGGTCGCGCAGGTCCAGCGGGATGTACGGCTGGTACTTGGCGAACGGCATCGTCTTGGGGGTCGCAGGCTGCGGGGGCATCTCGGTCTCGCTTCTCGTGTGCTGGTTTCAGTCTCGTGCAGGTGGCGGGCGGCGCCGGTGATCGGGCGCCCGGCCGGTTCGGTCGGGGTGGGCCGCACCGTGGCCCGAAAACGAAAGAAGCTCCCGGCCCGGAGGCGCAGGAGCGGAGGCACGTGCCGCGGTGCGGCGTGGCACGTGGCTACATAAGCAGAAGGAGGTGGGCGGTCGGACGCATCCGGACCAGTATGCGCCCACCCCGTCCGACCTGGCAACCCCACCCCCGCTTCGTCAGGCGGGTTGGAGCTGGTTGAGGGCGGCGACGTTGTCGGCGAGGATGCGCTTCTGGGTGGGCTCGTCGAGGTGGGCGACCTCGGCCACGTAGTCCAGCGGGTTGGGGAGCGCCTCGATGTGGGGCCAGTCGCTGCCGAAGATCACCCGGTCGGCGCCGCAGCTGGCGATGACGTCGTCGACGTGGTCCTCCCAGAACGGGTTGACCCACACGTGGCGGCGGAACGTCTCCACCGGGTCCTCGGGGAACCAGCCGTTCATCTTGCGGCTGAGGATGCGCAGCCGCTCGAACATGCCGGGCAGGAACTTGGAACCGTTCTCCACCGAGGCCACCCGCAGGTTGGGGAAGCGGTGGAAGAGGTTGTCGCAGATGAGCGACGACAACCAGTCCTCGATGGGCCGTTCGAGCTGGAGCATCTTGATGGGCTGGGGGATGCCGCCGAAGTCCGTGGTGAAGCCGTCGGTGGCGTACCCGTGCGAGGTGTACCCGGAGTCGCCGGCGTGGACGACCACGGTGATGCCGGCCTCGTTGACCCGCGCCCAGAACGGGTCGAAGCGGGGGTCCGCCGGGGAGCACGGCCCATCGACCGTGGTGGGGGCGGCCGGGCGGGTGACGATGGTGCGGGCACCCCGGTCGATGGCCCACTCCAGCTCGGCGCACGCCCAGTCGACGTCGACGAGCGTGAAGTACGGGGCCGAGAAGATGCGGTCCTGGTAGGCGAAGCCCCAGTCCTCGTCGAGCCACCGGTTGAACGCGGTGAACAGGAGCTGCACGGCCTCGGGATCGTGCTTGAGGGGATCCTCGTAGATCATCCCGAGGGTGGGGAACAGCCACACCTTGTCCAGGCCGTGGCGGTCCATGACGGCGAGGCGGGCGTCGCGGTCGCGGTACTCGGGCCGGATGGGCTCGTGGCGGCTGAGCAGCTCCAGCGGGTCGTCGCCGTGGGGGTTGCCGCGGAAGTAGTCGGCGAGGACGCCGGGGAAGGCGACCGGGTCGAACGTGGCGTTCTTGACGCCCCGGAACACCTTGCCGCCGAGCACCGGGTAGGTGCGCCGGCCGATCTGGGCCCACTCGAACACGCGGGTGGCGTGGCGGGGGTCGAGGTGGCGGCTGAAGGCGTCGAGCGCCTCGTAGTAGTGGTTGTCGGCGTCGAAGGGCCGGTAGCCGTGCGCGCCCTCGAAGGCGCTGGCGACGGCGATGGGGTCCACGGTCGGGTCAGGCACGGGCTCGCTCCCTGGGCGGTGGCCGGATCCCCTCAGAGTAGAACGTGTTTCAGTTCGCGAGGAAGGCCGCCGCCTCGCGGGCCAGCAGGTCGGGGTCTTCGAAGGGGCCGAAGTGGCTGACCCGGTCGTAGCGCCGGAGCTCGGCGTGCGGGGCGGCATCGGCGATGCGGGGCGAGAAGGCGGCGGGCCCGAACTCGCCGTCGCGCTCGCCGCGTGCGATCACCAGCGGGGTGGCGACGGCGGCCATCTGCTCGATGGTGGGCTTGTTGGGCGCCTCGAACGTCTGGGCCTCGTGCTCGGGGGTGCACTTCAGGGTGACGGTCCCGTCGGGGGCGTCGGCGAAGCCGTGGTCCACGTACGCGGCCAGGGCATCGGCCCGGAACACGCCGAGCGGGGGCCGGCGGGCGTAGCGGCCGAGCACCTCGTCACGGGAGGCGAACGAGGGGCGCCGACGCCGGGCCGCGGCCGACATCGGGTTCTGGCCGGGGCCCGAGTCGTTCCACTCGGCCGGGATGATGATCGGCTCGAACAGGAACCCGCGGGCGAGGGTGCCGGGCCGCACCAGCTCGGCGCCCACCAGGCTGGCGCCGCCCATGGAGTGGCCGAAGCCGATGATGGGGTCGCCGCCCAGCGCGTCGACCACGGCCAAGACGTCGTCGGCCATGCCGCGCCAGGTCAGGACGTCGGGGGCGGTGGAGTCGCCGTGGGCTCGGAAGTCCACGCCCCACACGTGGAACCGCTCGGCCAGGACCGGGACCATCGGCAGGTAGGCACCGGCGCAGAACCCCGTGGCGTGGGCGATGAGCAGGGTGGGGCCGTCGCCGCCGAGGTCGTGCAGCTCGAGGTCGACGCCGTCGGTGGAGGGGACGCGCATGCCGCCGGTGCTACTCGCCGCCGTCGTGGCCGACCGAATCGAGCTGGGCGACGAGCGTCTTGGGGGCCACCTGGCGGTAGGCGTCGGCGACGATGCCGCGCAGCTCGCCCCAGTCCGGAGCCACGTCCAGGCGCACGCCGATCCAGCCCCGGTGCCCGACGTAGGCGGGGCGGTAGAAGCGCTCGGGCTCGGTCTCGATGAGCTCGGCCTGGGCGCCGGGCGGGGCCGCGCACCAGATGCCGAGGATGCCGTCGCCGTGGTGGTCGTCGTGGAACATCACGAACGACTTCTTGCCGCGCACGAAGAACGTTGGCGCGCCGTGCGACGGGCGCTCGATCACCTCGGGGAGGGCGAGGCACGCGGCCCGCACCTCCCGCAGGGCCTTGTCGACCTGGCGCTGGGTGGACACCGGCCTAGGCGTCCCGCTTGTTGACCAGGACGGCGCCGATGCCCCACAGCACCACGGTGAAGGCGAAGAAGTAGATGCCGCCGGCGAGCGTGGACCGGAGCAGCTCCGGGTCGCCGCTGCGCGCCGTCATCTGCACCCCGTTCTGGAACGGCATCCAGGGTCCGGCCGCGTGGACGAGGTTGGCCAGGATCGGTTCGGCGACGAGGGCCTGGATGAGCAGGATGACGATGCCGGCGACGGGTTGGCGGACGATGGCGCCGAGGGCCATCCCGTACATGGCCCAGCCCATGGCGAATAGGACCGTGGCCCACATGACCCGCTGGTCGACGCTGTCGATCTCGAACGGGTCGAGCAGGAGCATCCCGATCAGGGCGCACACGGCGAGCATCACCACCGTGACGGCCGCGGCGGCGAGGGCGACGACGATGAGCTTGGCCACCAGGACCCGGGTGCGCCACGGCGCGGCCGTGAGCGTGGGGCGGATGGTGTTGAAGCGGTACTCCTGCCCGATGATCTGGACGCCCAGCGTGCCGAACAGGAAGATGGCCACCTGCAGCCCGGGCATGACGTCGCCGAGGTGCCCGGTGCCCCCGAACGCGTCGTCGCGCTGCTGGATGGCGGCGATGACCCCGAAGAGGATGGTGAGGACGCCGGCAGCCAGCGCCATGATCACGGTGGAGCGGACGGAGCGGAACTTGATCCACTCGGCTCGGACGAGGTTCCTCACGCCGGACCTCCCGCCGCGGGCCCGGCGGCCGGCGGAGGTGGAGGTGGCGCCGGTGCGCCGGCGTCGCCCCGGTACTCCTGGGCGCCGGCGGTGACCTCGAGGAAGACGTCCTCGAGGGAGGCGGTCTTGGGGCTGAGCTCGTGCAGGGTGGCCCCGAGTCGGGCGGCGAGCTCGCCGATCTCCGCCGCGCTGGGGCCGACCACGTCGATGGCGCCGGGGCCGCTGGCGGTGACCTGGTGGCCGGCGTTGTGGAGGGTGTCGCCGATCTCCTGGATCTGCGGGCTGCGCACCGTGACCCACTTGCGGGCCGTGTTGTCGACGAAGTCGTGGACGGGCCCCTCGAAGATGAGGCTGCCCTTGCCGATGACCACCAGGTCGTCGGCGATGAGCGCCATCTCGGAGAGGAGATGGCTGGACACGAACACGGTGCGGCCCTCGTCGGCGAGGCCCTTCAGGAACCGGCGCATCCACTGGATGCCCTCGGGGTCGAGGCCGTTGGCCGGCTCGTCGAACAGCAGGGTCTGGGGGTCTCCGAGCATGGCGCCGGCCAGGCCGAGGCGCTGCTTCATGCCCAGCGAGAACGACCCGACGCGCTTGTTGGCGACCTCGCTGAGCCCGACGAGCCCGAGCACGTGGTCGACCCGCTTGCGGGGCAGGCCGTTGGATGCGGCGAGCGCCCAGAGGTGCTCCTTGGCCTTGCGGGTGGGGTGGAGGTACCCGGCGTCGAGCAGGGCGCCGACGCTGCGCATCGGACGGGGGAAGTCCACCAGGCGCTTGCCGTCGATGCGGACCCCACCGCTGTCGGCCCGGTCCAGGTCGAGGCACATGCGCATGGTGGTGGACTTTCCGGCGCCGTTGGGGCCGAGGAACCCGGTGACCCGGCCGCTCTCCACCCGGAAGCTCAGGTCGTCGACCGCGGTGGTCGACCCGTACCGCTTCGTCAGCCCTCGTGCTTCGATCATCAGCCGCTCCTGGACGTGGTCGGGGGGTGGCCCGGCCACCGTACCGGCCCGGTCTCGCCGCCTCGGGCCGTCGGTCTGATTCCCGCCAGTCGTGCCGCCGGGAGCGGCGTACCGTGCTCCCCATGGTCGCTCCCGCCCCCGCTCCGCCCCTGACCGATCGGTTCACCTCGGTGGCCTCGCCGGTGGGCGATCTGATCCTCACCGGCGATGGCGCCGCCCTCACCGGCTGCTACTTCACGGGCACCGGCCACCCGGACCCGACGATCGGCCTGCAGCGCGACGACGCCGCGTTCGCCGCCGTCGCCGCCCAGCTGGCCGAGTACTTCGCCGGCGAGCGCACGGCGTTCGACCTGCCCCTGGCGCCGAGCGGCACCGAGTTCCAGCTGCGGGTGTGGCAGCAGCTGCGCACCATCCCGTTCGGGGAGACCCGCAGCTACGCCGACATCGCCCGGGGGATCGGGGCCGTCAACGGGTTCCGGGCGGTGGGGCTGGCCAACGGCCGCAACCCCATCTCCATCATCGTGCCGTGCCACCGGGTGATCGGGGCCGACGGCAGCCTCACCGGGTACGGAGGCGGCATCGAGCGCAAGCGCTTCCTGCTGGACCTGGAGTCCGGGTCGCTGCCGTTCGGCTGAATCAGTTGCCCGTGTCGACGCCGATGCCCTCGGGCCGGGACCCGGGGATGTCCGGCAGCTCCAGCGCATCGCGGTACCGCTCGCCTTCGGCCAGCACCTTGGTGCCGTAGGGCACGGAGCGGTTGTAGGCCAGCAGCGCGTTGCGGATGGCGGGCTCGTCGAGCAGGTCGCCGCGGCTGTAGCAGAGGTACCGGGCGGCGGCGCCGGCGGCGTCGTAGATGTTGTGCGGATCGGCCTTCTCGTCGGCGTTGCCGTCGGTGGCCCACCGCTTCCAGGTGCCGGGGATGAACTGCATCGGGCCGACGGCGCGGTCCCAGGCGGTGTCGTCGTCGAGGAGCCCGCCGTCGGTGTCGCCGATGGCGGCGGAGCCGGCCCGGCCGTCGAGCGGGATGCCGAGGATGTGGACCGTGGTGTCGCCCTCGGCGGTGAGCGAGCTGCCGTGCGCCGAGCCGTGCCCGGACTCGACCCGGCCGATGCCGGCGATCACCCACCAGGGGATCTTGCAGGGGGCCAGCTGCGACGCCCGCCAGTAGGCGTGGAGCGCGACCAGCGGCACGTCGATGTCCTCGACGGTGGACTCGAGGCGGGCGGTGCGCCGGTCGGCCAGCACGCCCTGCACCCGGTCCTGGGCGGCCTCGAGCTTGGCGATGGTGTCGGCGACGGTGGCGTCGGCGGCCCGGAGCAGCTCGTCGCTGCGGTCCCGTTCGTCGGCGGCCTGCTCGGCCTTCTTGCCGGTGGTGGCGGTGGTGAACCGGGCCCGGGCGACCTGGCGCTTGGCGGCCACGCGGGCCTCGTGCGCCTTCGACCAGGGTCGCCGGGCCTCGGCCACCCGGTCGATCTGGATCGACGATCCCCGGTCCCGCAGGGCCTGGCGCCGCTGCGCCTCGGTGACGTCGTCGAGGCTGCCGAGCACGGCGTAGCGGTCCTCGGGCGCGGTGGCGAAGAGGGTGGCGGCCAGGGACCGGAGCTCGTCGGTGCGGGCGTCGAGGGTGGCCTTGTACCCGTCCTCCACGGCCTGGCGGTCGGCCAGCACCTGCTCCTTCGCGGCCTGGTCGATGATGGCCAGCTGGTAGGCGTTCTGGGCGTCGGCGGCCAGCTGACCGGCCTGGCTCGAGCGCTCCGCCAGCTCCGCCCGCTTGCGGGTGGCGTCGATCCACCGGAGGGTGGCCTCGCTCTGCGCCCCGGCGGCGGCCGTCAGGTCCTCGGTGGCCTTGCGCATGCCCGCGTTCTCGGTGACCTCGACCTCGTCGAGGACCGGGTCGAGGCCCGGGGTGTCGACGGGCTTGGTGGCGGCCAGCTCCTCGGCCGTGAGCGGCTGGTCAGAGCCTTGGGCGGTGCTCTGGTCGGCGGGCGGGTCCTGGCGCGGGCGGGCCGTGCCCGGCGGCGCGCCGAAGGTGGTCACGATGGTGATCGCGACGACGGCCGCGGCGGCGGCTCGACGGCGTGCGCTGGCCCCCGACACGAGGGAGCAGGCTACTGGAGCCCACCGTCGCGGTGATCGGCGCCGACAGGGGTCGGGGGAGGGGCACTGATTAGGGTGCCAACCCATGATCAGCACAGCATCTCCGCGGCGGGCGCTCGCCGCTGGCGCCATCGCCATGGCGCTCCTCCTCGTCGCGTGCGGCAGCTCCGACGAGCTCGGCGGCAAGGTGGCCAAGGACGGCGTCGGCTGCACGGTCAGCGAGGTCGACCGGGCGGGCGAGGCGCCGACGGTTCCGGTGGACGTGAAGGTCGGCAAGGCCACCAAGAGCACCACCGACACCAAGGCCGGCAAGGACGCCTGCGAGGCCGGCACCGACCAGTACCTGACGGTGGACCTGGTGGGGGCCACCGTCGACGACGGCAAGGTCTTCAACGAGACCTACTCCACGGATCGTCCGCTCACCATGAAGCTGGGCCAGCAGCAGCTGATCGCCGGGCTGGAGACGGGCCTCACCGGCATGAAGGTGGGCGAGCAGCGCACCATCGTGATCCCGGCGGCCGAGGCGTACGGCAAGGACGGCTCGCCGGCGCAGGGCATCGGCCCCGACGAGGACCTGGTGTTCGTGGTGGACCTCGTGGCCGTGTCGGACTCGCCGATGTACTGCAACGAGGCCACCATCCCGAAGGGCACCCGCGACGGCAAGCCCACCGAGGTGAAGATGCCCGTGGAGGCTCCGGTCGACGACGTCACCACCACGGTGCTGCTGGAGGGCGACGGACCGAAGGCCACCAAGAAGAGCTACCTGACCGTCGACTACGTCGGCGTGTCGTGCGCCAGCGGCCAGCAGTTCGACTCCTCCTGGGACCGCGAGGAGCCGATCACCATCGCCATGTCCGACGCCACCCCGACGGACACGGCGTTCAGCGTGATCCCGGGCTGGACCAAGGGCCTCGACGGCCAGAAGCAGGGATCGGTCGTGCAGATCGACATCCCGTTCGAGGACGGGTACGGCACCGCCGGCAGCCCGCCCAGCATCGGCACCAGCGACCCGCTGGTGTTCGTGGTGCAGATCCTGAAGGTGTCCGACGAGGCGCCGCCGTCGCCCACCACCACGACGGTGGCCGGTGACGGTGCCGCCACCACCACGACGGCGGCCGGGCAGTGAAGCGCAACGGCGCGGTCGGCATCGTGGTCCTGGTCGCCCTCGTGGTGGCCGTGGGCGTCTCGTTCGTGGGCCGGGACTCCGGCGGCGGCTCCGACGAGACCGCCTCGGCCGCGACCACCACCTCCACCACCGCAGGCGTCGCCGACACCGGCTCGCCCACGGCCTCCACCCCCGGACCCACCGAGTGCGCACCGCTGGGCGACCTGCCGGCGGGCGTGGCCGACAAGCCCACCACGGTCGACGTGCCCACCGAGCCCACCACCGGCGACGTGGTCACCACCGTCCTGCAGCCCGGCACCGGGGCCGAGGTCACCGACGCCAGCTACGTCACGGTGGACTACCTGGGCATCTCGTGCTCCAGCGGCCAGCAGTTCGATTCCTCGTGGGACCGCGGCGAGCCCATCACCATCGCCATGCCCCAGGCCACCCCCACCGACACCGCCTTCACGGTGATCGACGGGTGGAACCAGGGGCTGCTCGGCCAGCAGCAGGGTGCGCTGGTCCAGCTCGACATCCCGTCGGACCTGGCCTACGGCGAGCAGGGCAACGGCGGCACCATCGCGCCGAACGACCCGCTCACGTTCGTGATCCGGATCCGCGAGGTCAGCGACACCCCGCCCTCGTCCTGAGGCTCACTCTGCCGGTGACAGATGACCGATCCGGCTCCGGGTCGGGTCGTCCTCGGTAGGGTTTTCCAGCCATGGCACCCCGACTGACGTTCCTGTTCGACCAGGTCGACCCGGCGCAGCTGGCCGAGGCCTGCTCCGCGAAGCCGGGCAACGCCTGCAAGTTCGTGTACGAGCAGACGGGCAGCGTGGGGTTCGCGGAGTTCGTCGACTGGCTCACCGACGTGCCCCTGAAGATCGTCTGGATCCTGCTGATCGCCTGGGTCGTGAACCAGGTGGTGAAGCGGGCCATCGGCCGCTTCGGCGACCGCATCTCGGGCCTCCAGACCAAGCCCGGCAAGCGGCGCTTCCGCTCCAAGGAGCACCCGGCGTTCGTCGACACGGGCGAGGTCAACCTGCGGTCCGCGGCCCGGGCGCAGACCATCACCGGCGTGCTGCGCAGCGTGGCCACCGGCTTCATCGGGGTCTTCGCGGTGATCTACATCCTGGGCGTGCTGGGGCTGAACCTCGGTCCGCTCATCGCCGGCGCCGGCGTGGTGGGCGTCGCCCTCGGCTTCGGCGCCCAGAGCCTGGTGCGGGACTTCCTCTCGGGCTTCTTCATGCTGATGGAGGACCACTTCGGCGTGGGCGACGTGGTCGACCTGGGCGAGGCCACCGGCACCGTGGAGCAGGTCACGCTGCGGGTGACCCGCCTGCGGGACCAGAACGGCACCGTGTGGCACGTGCCCAACGGCGAGATCCGCCGGGTGGGCAACAAGTCCCAGCAGTGGGCGCGTGCGGTGCTGGACGTGGCCGTCGCCCCCGGTGCCGACCTGGAGCGGGCGGCCGAGGTCATCGGCGAAGCCGCTCGGGCCGTGTGGGACCTCGCCGAGGCCAAGCCCGACGTCCTGGGCGAGCCCGAGGTGCTGGGCATCGAGTACCTGGGCCCCGACGCCGCCACCATCCGGGTGCAGGGCAAGACCCGCCCCGGTGCGCAGTGGCGGGTCAGCCGGCTGCTGCGGGTCCGCATCGCCGAGGCGCTGGCCGCGGCGGGCATCGACCTGCCGCCGTCGACGTTCGTCCGCCAGGGCGCGTCGCCCCGCTGACGCCCGGGTGGCGGTGACCCCGGTCGGTGGGCGATGCTGGGCGCATGGCTTCCGGTCACGACTCCACCACCGTCGACGAGCAGGGTGCCCACGAGCACCCGGGCGAGGGTGAGCCCGTGGGCGGCTTCGAGGGGCCGTTCGACGACGAGCACGCGCAGAGCGACCACGAGGACGACGACCACGGTCATGGTCACGGCCACGGCCACGACGATCACCACGCCTCGGGCGGCGACGCCTGGGTGCTGATCCCCATCGCCATCGGCCTGGTGATCGGGCTGATCCTCGCCCTGTACTTCGGTCTGGGCAGCGGCGCCTCAGCGCTCTGAGGTCCGCGCCGGCTCGTCCGGCGCCCCGGCCCACCTCGATGCCCCCGCAGGCGTGGGCACCAGCGCGTGCCGGGTCAGGTGGCCGTCCTCGGGCAGGCCCGCCGGCGCGGCGTCGTGGCCGATGACGATGACGGCCTTGTCCCGCGTGGCGGCCATCAGGTCGTGGAGGACGCTGGTGGCGGTGGGCCCGTCGAGGTGCGCAGTGGGCTCGTCGAGGACGATGGCCCGGTGACCTCCGAGCAAGGCCCGGGCCAGCGCCAGCCGCTGGCGCTCGCCCCCGCTCATGGCGGCGGCGTCGCGCTCGAGCCGGGTGTCGAGCCCGTCGGGCAGGCGGCCGACCCAGCCGTCGAGGTGGGCGGTGGCCAGCGCCGCGTGCAGCTCGTCGTCGGTGGCTGACGGCCGGGCCACGCGCAGGTTGTCGGCCACGGTGGTGTCGGCGAACCACGGGTCCTGCTGGCACCACGTGACCGCCTGGCGGACCGACTCGCCGCCGAGGTCGGAGCTGGGCGTGCCGCCCACCCGGTAGGTGCCCGACGACGGGGCGAGGAAGGCCACCAGGGTGGCGGCCAGGGTGGACTTGCCCGAGCCGCTGGGCCCGGTGATGAGCGCCCGGGAGCCTTCGGGGATGCGCAGGTCGATGCCGGTGACCTGGGGGTCCTGGCCCGGCCACCCGACGCTGGCCGCGGCGAGCTCCAGGTCGGCGTGGGCCGGGGCCGGGAGCGGCTGGTCGGGCTCCACGACCGGGTCGGGGCGCTGCAGCAGGGCCAGGACGCGCACGGCCGACGCCTGGACCCGGGCCAGGACGGTGCCGGCCCCGCTGAGCGGCACCAGCAGCTCCAGCACGGCGAGCGGCACGAGGACCAGCACGCCGAGCTCCGGCCCGGACATCCCCGAGCCGGGCCCGGCCGCGCCTGCGGTGGCGACCACGGCGGCGCTGGCGGCCGCCGGGAGGGCGGCGCCGAGGGCGGCCACCGCGGTGGTGACGCGGGCCAGGTGCCGGTCGCGTGCGTCGGCGGCGGCCGCCTGCTCCTCGATCCGGGCGCGCCAGGTGCCCTCGGCCGAGCAGGCCACCAGCTCCTCCACGTGCTCGGCCAGGTCCACGGTGGTGGCGGCCACGGCGCCTCGGGCTGCCGCCAGCTCGGCGCCGTCGGTGACGGCGGCCCGGTGGCTGGCGAGCGGCAGCAGGACGCCGGCCACCACCACGGCGACCAGCAGGGCCGCCCCGCCCAGCGGGTCGATCCAGGCCGTGACCGCGGCGGCGCCGAGCGCCACCACCAGGGTGGTGACCAGCGGCCCGAGCACCCGGAGGAACAGGTCCTGCAGGCGATCGATGTCGTCGACCAGCCGGGTCAGCAGCTCGCCGCGGCCGCCCTCGGGCAGGCCCGTCGGGGAGAGGCGGGTCAGGCGCTCGACCACCGTGGCCCGCAGGTCGGCCAGCAGCCGCAGCGTGGCGTCGTGGGAGGCCAGCCGCTCGGCGTAGCGCAGCGCGCCCTTGCCGAGAGCGAAGCCCCGGACGGCGACGGCAGCCATGGCCAGGTCGGCGAAGTTGGGCTCCTCCGCCGCCCGGACGATGAGCCACGCCGCCACCGCGGCCAGGCCGACCGTGCAGATCTCGGTGAGCACACCGAGGGCCTGGGCGCCGATCAGCCGGGCCCGCTGCGGCCTGGCGGTGCCCAGCAGCCAGCGCACCGCCTCCGCCCCCGTGGGCTCGGGCGCGGGCGCCGCGTCGGCCACCGTGGGGCGTGACCCGATGAACCGCTCGGGGATCGGCGCCTCGGGGTCGCGCCGGGCCACCGGCAGCAGGTCGGCGGCCAGCACCCCGGGCTCGTCCGGCGGCGCCTCCGCCGGTCCCGGCTCGCCGTCGAGCGGCCGGCTCTGGTCCGCCGCGGCCACCAGCGCCGGATCGTGGGTGACGGCCAGGACCCCAGCCCCCTGGTCGGCCGACCAGCGGAGGGCGGCGATGACCAGCTCCGCGGCATCGTGGTCCAGCTGGGCGGTGGGCTCGTCGAACAGCAGGAAGCGGGCGGTGCCGAGGTGCACGCCCACCAGGGCCCGGGCGAGGGCGACCCGCCGGCGCTCGCCACCTGAGATGGCGCTGGGCGCCGAGCCGGCCAGGTCGCCCACGCCGACCTGGGCGAGGGCGGCGTCGACCGCAGCCTGGACCTCGGGCCCGTCGCCGTGGCCCAGTGCGGCCGACTCCCGCACCGTGCCGCCGATGGGGTGAGGGTGCTGGGTGCACCACCGGATGGCAGCGGAGCGGTCCTCCAGCGGCAGGTCCTCCACGGGCGTGCCGTCGAGCGTGACGGTGCCGGCGGTGGGGGTGAGGGCGCCGCGCAGGACGTCGAGCAGCGGGGAGTTCCCGGCGCCGCTGGGCCCGGTCCTCCACGGCGACGGCCTCGGCCACCAGCACCCCGCCGGCGGGCGTGGCCGCCGAGCCGGTGACGACGGTGGGCCGCTGGAGGGCGTCGGTGATCTCGGCGGCGGCGTCGGTGCCGGCCGTGGCCGCGTGGAAGGCGGCACCGACCCGGCGGATCGGCAGCAGGCACTCCGGGGCGAGGAGCAGCACCAGCAGGCCGGTCTGGAGCGAGATCGACCCCTGGGTGAGCCGGATGCCGAGCGACACGGCGATGAGCGCCACCGACAGGGCGGCCAGCAGCTCCAGCACCAGCGCGGAGAGGAAGGCGATGCGCAGCGTCCGCATGGTGGCGGTGCGGTACCGGTCGGTGACCACCCGGACCCGGTCCACCTGGGCCTCGGCCCGGCCGAACAGCCGCAGCGTGGGCAGCCCGGTGATCACGTCGAGGAACCGGCCGGCCAGCCGCTGGAGGGCCTCCCACTGGTTGGCGGCCTGGCTCTCGGTGGCCTTGCCGATGAGCACCATGAAGAACGGGACCAGCGGGACGACGATGGCCAGGATCACCGCGGACAGCAGGTCCGCCCCGAGGATGCGGAGACCGGCGGCCAGCGGCACCACCACGGCCAGCGTGAGCGACGGCAGGTAGGAGCGCACCCACGGGTCCAGGGCGTCGAGCGCGGTGCCGGTGAGCGAGCCCACCTGGGCCGGCCCCAGGTGGGGCCGCTGGTCCGGGCGCAGGTGCGACAGCCGGTCCAGCACCCGGCGCCGGACCGTGGTCCGGGTGGCGAGCATCGCCCGCGTGGAGGACCGCTCCGTCAGGCCCGTGGCCACGGCCCGGACCACCGCCACCCCGGCCAGCCACGCCACCAGGGGCGCGGTGGCCGACGCGTCGCCGTCGACCAGGCGGGGGAGCAGGCGGCTCAGCGCCTCGGCCTGCACGAGGATGGCCGCGGCGGTGACGACGGCCAGCGCCGAGCAGGCGACGAGGTGCGTGCGGAGGGCGGCCGACAGCCGGAGGATGCGCGGGTCGATGGGCCCCCGCGCCGGGGCCTCCTGGTCGGTCACCCCTTGATCATGCCGGTCCCGGAGAGGGGGTGGGGCCGGGCACGTCCACGGCGGGGATGTGGCGGGTGCCGATCCGCTTGCGGAAGACCCAGTACGACCACGCCTGGTAGCCCAGGACCACCGGCGTCATGATCACCGCCACCCAGCTCATGATCTTGAGCGTGTAGGGCGTGGAGCTGGCGTTCTCCACGGTGAGGTTGAACGCCGGGTCGGTGGTGCTGGGCATCACGTCGGGGTAGAGCGACCCGAACAGCGCCATCACGGCAGCGGCGATGGCGATGCCCGTGGCCAGGAACGCCGCTCCGTCGCGCCCGGCCCGGGTGGCCAGGACCGAGGCGACCAGGCCGACCGCGGCCACCAGGACGGGGGCCCAGGTCCAGGCCTCGCCCCGCTCGAGCTGGTTCCAGATGAGGAACACGGCGCCGGCGACGATGGTGACCGGTGCGACCTTCAGCGACATGGCGGTGGCCTTGTCGTGGACCTCGCCCTCGGTCTTGAGCGCCACGAAGTGCAGCCCGTGGAGGATGAACAGCGACGCGGTGACCACGCCGCCCAGCAGACCGAACGGGTTCAGCAGCGTCAGCAGGCTGCCGGTGAAGTCGCCGTTCTCGTTGATGGGGACGCCCGCCACGATGTTGGCGAAGGCCACGCCCCACAGCACCGACGGCACCCACGACCCGAAGGCGATGCCGACGTCCCAGCGTCGGCGCCACACGTCGCTGTCGACCTTGCCCCGGTACTCGAACGCGACGCCCCGCAGGATCAGCGCGACCAGGATGAGGAACAGGGCCAGGTAGAACCCGGAGAACAGGGTGGCGTACCAGTTGGGGAAGGCCGCGAAGGTGGCGCCGCCGGCGGTGAGCAGCCAGACCTCGTTGCCGTCCCACACCGGGCCGATCGTGTTGATCAGGACCCGGCGCTCCTTCTCCGTGCGGCCGAGCGGGTGCAGCAGCATGCCGACACCGAAGTCGAACCCCTCGAGGAAGAAGTAGCCGGTCCAGAGGACGCCGATCAGCAGGAACCAGAAGGTGGAGAGCTCCATCGTGCGCTCCGATCAGTAGGCGAAGGCCAGCACGTCGGCCTCCTCGTCGCGGGCAGGGGTCTGGCCGTCGTCGGCGTCGTCGGCACCTCGGGGGCCGTCGTCGTCGGGCTCGGGCCCGGGTGGCGGCGAGTGCGGCATGACGGCTTCGGGGCCGGCCTTCACGTAGCGCTGCAGCAGGAACAGCTCCACCACCATCAGCGCCCCGTAGAGCAGCGTGAAGCCGATGACCGTGGTCCACACCATGGCGGACGACACGGCGGGCGACGCCGCGTTGGCGGTCATCAGCCGGAGCTCGGGGATGCCGTCGGGGTTGGGGGCCACCACCCAGGGCTGGCGACCCATCTCGGTGAAGATCCAGCCGAACGCGTTGGCCAGGAACGGCGTGGCGATCACGGCGATCGAGCCGACCCGCAGCCACTTCTTGTCGGTGGGCAGCTCCTTGCCCTTGCGGGTCTTCCACCAGGCCACCACGGCGCCGAAGCTGGCGATGGCGCCGAAGCCGATCATGGCCCGGAAGCTCCAGTAGGTGATGACCAGGTTGGGCCGGTAGTCGCCGGGCCCGAACTTCTCCTGGTAGGCGGCGTTGATGTCCTTGACGCCCTCGACCCGGCCGTCGAACGAGCCGGTGGCCATGAACGACAGGAGGTCGGGGATGACGATGGTGCGCACGTCGCACTCGGCGCTCACGTCCCCGACGGCGAACACCGACAGGCCGGCGGGCTGCTCCGTGTCGCAGAGGGCCTCGGCCGCGGCCATCTTCATCGGCTGCTGCTGGAACATCAGCTTCGCCTGGTAGTCGCCGCTGACCGCCACCGCGATGCCCATGGCGAAGGTCAGGTAGATCGAGGTCCGCACCGCCTTGTGCAGCGCCACGCTGTCGGCCTTCGGCATCGGCTTGTCGCGCATCAGCAGCCACGCCGAGATGCCGCCCACGAACACGGCGGCGGTCAGCAGGGCGCCGGCGATCACGTGCGGGTAGGCGGCCAGGGTGGTGGAGTTGGTGAGCACCGCCCACACGTCCACCATCTCGGCTCGGCCGGTCTCCGCGTTGTAGATGGCGCCGACCGGGTGCTGCATCCAGGAGTTGGCGGCCACGATGAAGTAGGCGGACAGCGTGGCACCGATGGCGGCGGCCCAGATGGTGGCCAGGTGCAGCTTGGGCGAGAGCCGGCCCCAGCCGAAGATCCACAGCCCGAGGAACGTGGACTCCAGGAAGAAGGCGACCAGCGCCTCCATGGCCAGCGGGGCACCGAAGGCGTCACCGACGAAGCGGGAGTAGTTGGCCCAGTTCATGCCGAACTGGAACTCCTGGACGATGCCGGTGACCACGCCCATCGCGAAGTTGATGAGGAACAGCTTCCCGAAGAACTTGGTGAGGCGCAGGTAGGCCTCGTCGCCGCTGCGGTACCAGCGGGTCTGGAAGTAGGCGACCGTGAGCCCCAACCCGATGGTCAGGGGGACCATGAAGAAGTGGTACACGGTGGTGATCCCGAACTGCCATCGGGAGAGGCTGACCACATCCATGGGGGAGGCTCCTTCGACACGGGAGGGGCGGGAGGTCGATCCCAACCTTAACCGGTGGATCGTCAGCGCCGATAGGGACCTAGGTCCCCATCTGTGAACCTGATGGGTTGTGCCGCCGTCGCAGGTCGCAACGATGACCCGTGGGGCACCCCGTCAGCCGGCCGCGCCCTCCCAGGGGCAGTGGCGGCAGCCCTGGCTGCAGCAGTAGCCGCGCTCGGCCAGGTAGGCGGCGGTCAGCACCGAGTAGCCGGTGCCGGGGTCCAGGTACGACGACAGGCCCGACGCCACCGCCCGGGCGTGGCGGGCCAGGATCTCGTCCCGCAGCGGATGGTCCGGGGCCAGCCGGGTGGGGGCGGGCCGATCCAGCCAGCCGTCGCGCCGCGGGCCGGAGGGCCCGGGCTTCACGCCGGGTCGGCCTCGGGGACCGGTGCCAGGACGACCTCGACGGTGCCCTCGCCGTCGCCGGCCAGCTCCGCCGTGTCGAGCTGGGCGACCGAGCCGGCGGCCCGGACGTCGTCGGCCGCGGCCGCCAGGGCGATCAGCCGGTCCGACGTGTCGGTGACGGTGACCCGCTCGACCTCGGCGCGCTGGGAGACCTTGGCGTCGGACTTGGCCTTGCGGATGCGGCTCAGGACATCGGCGGCGACGACCAGCGGCGACGGGACGCCGTCGGCGCTGGAGCCGTCGCCGACCAGGGCCCGCAGCGGACCGGAGGAGGGCCAGGGGGCGCGGTGGATCGAGCCCTCCTCGGTCCACGACCAGACCTCTTCGGTGACGTACGGGAGGATCGGGGCGAACAGGCGCAGGAGGGTGGAGACCGCGGTGCGCAGCGCGACCCGGGCCGACAGGGCGGCCGGGTCGTCGTCGCGGTACGCGCGGGCCTTGACCAGCTCCAGGTAGTCGTCGCAGAAGCGCCAGAAGAAGTCCTCGGTGCGCTGCAGCGAGCGGGCGTAGTCGAAGTCCTCGAACGCCCGGGTGGCGTCGTCGACCAGCTGCGCCAGCTCGGCCAGCATCGCCAGGTCGATGGGCTCGGTGACCGGCGCATCGGCCGGGGCGTCACCGGCGCCCAGCGCGAACTTCGAGGCGTTGAGGACCTTGATGGCTAGGCGGCGGCCGATCTTCATCTGGCCCGGGTCGAACGCGGTGTCGGTGCCGGGACGGCCGTTGGCCGACCAGTAGCGGACGGCGTCGGCGCCGTGCTGGTCCAGCAGGTCCGTGGGGACGACGACGTTGCCGACGGACTTCGACATCTTCTTGCGGTCCGGATCGAGGATCCAGCCCGAGAGAGCGGCGTTGGCCCACGGGACCTCGCCGTGCTCGTAGTGGCTGCGGACGACCGTGGAGAACAGCCACGTGCGGATGATCTCGTGCGCCTGGGGCCGCATGTCCATGGGGAAGGTGGCGGCGAACAGCGCCGGATCCTCCTCCCAGCCGGTGGCGATCTGCGGCGTCAGCGACGACGTGGCCCAGGTGTCCATGATGTCCGGGTCGGCGGCGAAGCCGCCCGGCTGGTTGCGCTGGTCCGCCGTGTAGCCGGGCGGGATGTGCGACTGCGGATCGACCGGCAGGGTGTCCTCGGCCGGGAGGATCGGGTCGGCGTAGTCCGGTTCGCCCTCGGCGTCGAGGCGGTACCAGAGCGGGATCGGGACGCCGAAGAACCGCTGGCGGGAGATCAGCCAGTCGCCGTTGAGGCCGTTGACCCAGTCCTCGTAGCGGTGCCGCATGTAGTCGGGGTGCCAGACCAGCTCCCGGCCGCGGGCGACCAGCGCCTCGCGCAGCTCGGCCGAGCGGCCGCCGTTGCGGATGTACCACTGGCGGGTGGTGACGATCTCGAGGGGCTTGTCGCCCTTCTCGTAGAACTTGACCGGGTGGACGATCTTCTTCGGCTCGCCGATGAGGTCGCCCGATTCGGTCAGCAGCTCGGCCCTGACGATCTGCGCCCCGCCCGGTGCCTTTCCGGCGAAG
>CALANQ010000390.1 GCA_937926025.1 uncultured Acidimicrobiales bacterium | reverse complement strand
CCCGATGCCGCCGCCACCCTGCTCCCGGATAGCCCGGCGTCGTGGGTCGACCTGGCCCCGCCCGTGACCGCGGCGTGCCTGGAGCTGGGCATCCGCGGCCTGCCCAGCCACCGCTTCGCCCTCGGCATCGACCAGCCCCTGTACGGCTCGACCCACTGCCCGCCCGCCGACCTGGCGCCCCCGGGCCACGCCGTGGTGCACCTGATGCGCTACCAGCGGCCGGGCGAGGATGTGCCGGCGGCGGCGCAGCGCCGCCTGCTGGACGATCTGGCCCGGACGATGGGGATCGCACCCGATGCCGTCGTCGAGGAGCGCTTCCTGGCCCGCATGGTGGTGGCCGGCACCCTGCCCACCGCCGAGCGGGGCGGCCTGGCCGGGCGCCCCGACGTGGCGGTCCCCGAGCACCCCGGGATCCTGGTGGCGGGCGATTGGGTCGGGCCGACCGGGCTGCTCCTCGACGCCGTGGCGGCCAGCAGCGTGGCGGCGGGGACCCGTGCCGCGGATCGGTCGGCCACCATGGAGCGCGCATGATCAGCGACCGGACTGCGCCCGACGGGGCGGACTTCGAGTTCGAGGCCGAGCGGCCTCGCCTGGAGGGCCTCGCCTACCGGATCACCGGGTCGCGGGCCACCGCCGAGGACCTGGTCCAGGAGGCGTGGCTCCGGTGGGAGGGCACCGATCGATCGGTGGTGGAGCGCCCGGCAGCGTGGCTCACCACGGTCACCAGCCGGCTGGCCCTGGATCACCTCAAGTCGGCCCAGCACGAGCGGGAGACCTACGTCGGGCCGTGGCTGCCGGAGGTCGCCGTGGCCGAGCCGGGCCCCGAGGAGCACGCCGAGCTGGCGGAGTCGGTGACCATCGGCTTCCTCGCCCTGCTCGAGCGCCTGGGCCCCACCGAGCGGGTGGTGTTCCTGCTGGCCGATGTGTTCGCCACGCCGTTCGACGAGATCGCCACCGTGGTGGGCCGGTCGCCGGAGGCGTGCCGCCAGGTGGCCAGCCGGGCCCGGGCGCGCATCCGGGAGGGCCGTCCGCGCTTCGCTCCCACCGACGAGGAGGCCTGGGAGGTGGCCCTGGCGTTCCTCACCGCCGCCCAGGTGGGTGATGTCGACGCCTTGGTGTCGCTGCTGGCCGATGACGCCCTGGCCATCTCGGACGGCGGGGCTGATCACCATGCCGCCCGGCGCCCGGTGGTCGCGGCGCGGATCCCCCGTTTCGTCGTGAACCTCACGGCGCGGATCCCCGAGGGCGCCGAGTTCGTGGCCATGCCGATCAACGGCGAGCCGGGCATCGTGACCTACGTCGACGGCGAGCCCCACATCGCCGTCGCCCTCTCCGTGGCCGGAGGCCAGGTCCAGCGCATGTGGAGCATCCTCAACCCCCAGAAGCTCAAGACCCTCACCACCCGCCCCATCCTCTGAAGCCCCTGAAACGGCGGAACCCCGCACCCAGGTGCGAGGTTCCAGCGCGAGGTTCGGTTGACCTTCCGAGCGAAGCGAGCTCGGGGAGTTTGAGGGGCAGAGCTTGCGGAGCCCCTCAAGCCGAAGGCGTGCGACGCAGTCGTGCGCCTGAGCGAAGACGTCGGGCGTCAGCCCGTCCGAATGGATCCATTCGGATTGAGGAGATCCGAGGCCGAAGGCCGACGGATGTCCTCAAACGAGTTCAATGCGGGCCATCGGGGCGTTGTCGCCCTGACGGGGGCCGAGCTTGAGGATGCGGGTGTAGCCGCCGTTGCGGTCCGCGTAGCGGGGGCCGACGTCGTCGAACAGCTTGGCCGCGATCTCCTTGTCGTTCAGGTAGGCCACCACCTGACGGTGGTTGTGCAGGCCGCCCTTCTTCGCCTTGGTGATCATCTTCTCGGCCACGGGGCGCATGGCCTTGGCCTTGGCCTCGGTGGTGGTGATGCCCTCGGCAGCGATGAGCGACGAGACCAGGTTGGCCATCATCAGCTTCTGGTGCGAGGACGAGCCGCCGAAGCGACGGCCGCGTCGTGGGGTTGCAGGCATTGCTATTCCATCCCGCGGAGCGCCAGGCCCCGCTCGTTCAGCTTCTCCTTGACCTCGTCGAGCGACTTCTGGCCGAAGTTGGTGATGGCCAGGAGGTCGTCCTCGCTCTTGCGGAGGAGCTCGCCGACGGTGTTGACCTGGGCGCGCTTGAGGCAGTTGCGGGGACGCTCGGAGAGATCGAGGTCTTCGATGGGCATCTCCAGCTCGGGCGACGACGCCATGGTGGCGCTGGTCTCGCCCAGCTCGAGGGTCGGGGGCTCGTCGCTCATCTCGGCGACGAGCTGGACCAGCTTGGCCAGCGTGTCGCCGGCCGAGGCGACGGCGTCGCGCGGGGCGATGGAGCCGTCGGTCTCGACGTCGAGGACGAGACGGTCGTAGTTGGTGTCCATCTCGACGCGGGTGGGCTCGACCAGGAAGGTCACGCGGCGCACCGGCGAGAAGATGGCGTCGACGGGGATCACACCGATGGTGTTGTTGCCCTTGTCGCGGTCGGCGGAGAGGTAGCCGCGGCCCCGCTCGATGGTCAGGTCCAGCGCGAGGCGGGCCTTGTCGTTGAGCGTGGCGATGTGCTGCTGTGCGTTGAGCACCTCGACGTCCGCCGTGGTCTGGATGTCGGCACCGGTGACCTCGGCCGCGCCGCGCACGTCGATGCGCAGGGTGACGGGCTCGTCGGACACGGAGGTGAGCACCAGGTCCTTGAGGTTGAGGATGATGTCGGTGACGTCCTCGGTGATGCCCGTGATGGTGTCGAACTCGTGGAGCGCATCATCGAAACGGACCGCGGTGATGGCGGCGCCGGGGATCGACGAGAGCAGGGTGCGGCGCAGCGAGTTGCCGAGCGTGTGGCCGAAGCCGGGCTCGAGCGGAGAGATGGAGAACCGCTGACGGTTGTTCTCCTCTTCGCCGACTGCCTCGACCGTGGGGCGCTGAATGACCAGCATGGATTGCCTTCCTCGGGGGTTCTGCGGTGCGGATTACTTGGAGTACAGCTCGACGATGAGCTGCTCTCGGACGGGAACGTCGATCTGCTCGCGGACGGGCAGCTCGTTGACGGTCAGCTCGAAGCCGTCACCGCTCATCTCGAACCAGTTCGGCTTGAGCCGGTCGAGGGTGTCCATGTTGTGGCGGATCACGATCATCTGGCGGGACTTCTCGCGCAGCGAGATGACGTCGCCCTTGCGGACCCGGTAGCTGGGGATGTCGACGCGCTTGCCGTTGATGTTCACCATGCCGTGGCTGACGAACTGGCGGGCCTGCGGCCGGGTGGACGCCCAGCCGGCGCGGAAGACCATGTTGTCGAGGCGCTGCTCGAGCATGCGGAGCAGGTTCTCGCCGGTGACGCCCTTCTGGCGGCTGGCTTCCTTGTAGAGGTTGGAGAACTGGCGCTCCAGCACCCCGTAGATGTACTTCGCCTTCTGCTTCTCCTGGAGCTGCAGCAGGTACTCGGAGGGCTGGCGGCGGCGGCTGCGGCCGTGCTCACCCGGCGGGTACGGGCGCTTGTTGAGGGCCTTGGAGCCCTTCTCGTTCTCGAAGATGTTCACGCCGAGGCGGCGCGAGATCTTGACCTTGGGACCGGTGTATCGAGCCATGTTCCTCTACCTCAGACCCGGCGCCGCTTGGGCGGACGGCAGCCGTTGTGGGGCACGGGGGTCACGTCCTTGATGCCGGTGACCTCGATGCCGGTGTTCTGGATGGACCGGATGGCGGTCTCGCGACCGGAGCCCGGGCCCTTGACCATCACGTCGACCTTGCGGACGCCGTGCTCCATGGC
>CALANQ010000389.1 GCA_937926025.1 uncultured Acidimicrobiales bacterium | reverse complement strand
GGGCCTCCCGCCGGTGGAAGAGCAGGGCGGCGGCCAGCAGCGCGACGGCGTCCTCGTCGGGGGTGCGGTCGGCGGGCGCCTTGTCCGCGAACGGCGCCAGCAGCTCCTGCTCCAGGGCGAGCGCGGCCGCCTGCTCGGCTGTCTCCGCCGGGCGCTCGTTCTCCTGCTCGGCGGGCCGGGGGCCGGGGCGCTGCCCGCCGGGCAGCGACAGCAGCCAGTCCCGCAGGCGCAGCGTGGAGACGCAGTCGTACTGGTTGTAGGAGGCGAGCTCGTCGAGCTGGGCCTGGGCGTCGACGGTCCTGCCCTCCTCGAGCAGGAGGCGGTAGTTGCCGTACCAGATGATGGAGTCCGCGCCGCCGGCGACCTCGCTGGTGCGGAGGTCGTCGCCCATGTAGAGGGGCTCGAGCCGCTTGATGCTGTACGACGCCTCGGAGATGCGGATGGACCGGCGCACCACGGAGTAGAGGTCGACGAACACGCCGTCGATCAGCAGCCGGTCCAGCTCCTCGCTGCGGGTGCCGTAGCGCTGGACCATGCGCTTGAGGCCGGTGATCTCGTAGGGCGCGTAGTGGTACACGTGCATGCCCTCGAAGCCCGGGGTGGACCGGCGTTCGATGAGCCAGTCCAGGTAGCGCTCCACCGCCGCCTTCTCCGCCCGCCGGTCGTGCGCCCACAGCGGCCAGTAATCCAGCGCGTCGCCGCCACCCGGAGCGTGCGTGACGCTTCCGAACAGGTACTCCAGCCCGAGGTCGTTCCAGCCCGCCTCGGCGTGGAGCGGGTCGCCTTCGAAGTCGAAGAAGACGTCGCCGGGGTTGGGCTCGGGGATGAGGGCGATGCCCGCCGGGTTGACGAGCTCCGCCGTGACGACGCCGAGCGGATCGTCCGCCGTGCGGGTGGCGTCCTGGCCGACCTGGAGCACGGCTTGGGCGTGGATCTTGGCGAACGTCTCGGCCTTCAGGTCCGGCGGCGCCTCGGTGGCGGCGGCCAGGTCGTCGATGGTGCGGATGCCGGCGGCGGCCAGCTTGGCCCGCTGGTCGACCCGGACCCCGGCCACCAGCAGCACATCGCGGGTGGCCTGCTCCGCGGCGCTGCAGTGGGGGCACCAGCCGCACGCCCGCAGCTCGGGGTCGCCCCAGACCGGCACGGTCGCGGGCCGGGCGAGCAGCTCCCGGAGCCGGTCGGCCCGGTCCGCCAGGATGGGCTGCAGGTCCGCGAACCGGTGGGACGAGACCGTGCCGTCGCCCAGCCACAGGTGCACCTGGTGCGGGGCGGGGAAGCCCATGGCCACCAGCTGGTCGCCGTAGGCCGCGAGCTGGAGCAGCGCCTCCACCCGGGCATGGCGGGCGAGCTTGGTGTCGGCCGGCTCGTAGCGGGCGGTGCCATCCGAGCCGACCGTGCGCACCACGAAGTCCGCCAGGCCGTGGAACCCGTCGTGGAAGAAGGCCGCCTGGTACACGACCTCGGCACCCCCGGCGAGGGCCGCCCGGGTCTGGCGGTGCGCCTCCTCCAGCGCAGCCCGCGACGACGTGCTGGGCTGGGCGATGGACACCACGCCGCCCGGCGCGCCGACCGTGCCTTCGCCGTCGTCGGCCACCAGCCCTTCGAGCACGCGGTGCTCGTGGGCGATGCCCAGCTCGGCGGCGCGGGCCAGGACCGGATCGTCGGTGTCGACCGCGTCCACCAGCCCGGCCTTCTCCGCCCGGCGGTGCAGCACCTGGTACTCGCAGCGCAGCGCGGTCACCAGATCGGTGGCGCTGAACACCCAGGTGCCGTCGAGGAGGAACATCGGCTCCGAGTGTCCCACACCCCTCTGACAGCGACCCGGGGATGGTCTGCCGCAGGGTGTGCACGGGTAAGGCTGGTGCCGTGGGAACCGATCCGTTCGACCAGCTGATGGCGTCCAGCGACCCCGCCCTGGTGGTGGTCACCACCGCCGCGGGCGACGAGCGGGCCGGCTGCCTCGTGGGCTTCCACGGCCAGTCGAGCATGGAGCCGCACGGCTACGCGGTGTGGATCTCGAAGGCCAACCACACGTTCGGGGTGGCCATCCGGGCATCGCACCTGGCCGTGCACTTCCTCAGGGCCGACGACCACGAGCTGGCCCGGACGTTCGGCGCCCAGACGGGTGACGAGGTCGACAAGTTCGAGCAGGTGCCCTGGCGGCGCGGCCCGCAGGGCGTGCCCGTGCTCACCGGCTGCGACCACGGGCTGGTGGGCCGCAAGGAGGCGGTGCTCGACGATGGGGGCGACCACGTCGTGTTCACCATCGATCCGGTCGAGGTGTGGAGCCGGGAGCCGTTCACCCCGCTGCGCACGTCCGACGTCGACGACCTGTCGCCGGCCCACGACCCGACCGAGCACCCCGACCACCCCCGCTGACGCTCCGGGCCAGCGCATCCGCCACGGCCCTCGTGCGTGCGGGCTCAGGGCTCGCGCACGACGTCGCCCGGGTCCTTGTCCGGTCGGCGCCCGAGGTACCGGGGGTGACGGAGGTGACCCGCGCTGGTCCACTCGCCGAAGCCGACCTCCACCACCATCGTCGGCTCGACCCAGTGCACCGCCCGCTCCTTGATCGTGCCCGCGAACGGCGACGTGGGGCGCTCGGCGGCGTGGAGCTCCTGGTAGAGGGCGTGGAGCGTGGCGTTGTCGAACCCCGTCCCGACCTTGCCGGCGTAGCGCAGCTCACCGCCTTCGTACACGCCCACGAGCAGCGCACCGAGGCCGGCGCGCGAACCCTTGGGCTCCGTGTAGCCACCCACCACCACCTCCTGCTGGTGGACGCACTTCAGCTTCAGCCAGTCCTTGCTACGGCGGGGCTGGTAGGTGGACCCGAGGCGCTTGGCGATGAGGCCCTCCCAGCCCAGGCCGCACGCCGCGGCCAGCAGCTCGGCGCCGTCGCCGGGCATCGCCTGGCTGAGCACGAGGGGCCCGCCGGGGTCGAGGACGTCGGCGAGGGCGGCCTGTCGCGCTTCGAGCGGGAGCGGGCGGACGTCGTTGCCGTCGAACCAGAGCAGGTCGAACACCACGTACTGCACGGGCACGGATGGGTCGCCGGCCTTCTGCTGGAGCCGTTCGAAGCTGGTCTGGCCGTCGACCATGGCGACCACCTCGCCATCCACGAGCATTGTTCCGTGGGCCCGTTCGGCCAGCGCCCGCGCCACCTCGGGGTAGGTGGCGTCGAACGAGAGGTCGTTGCGGGACCGCAGCCGCACACCCCGGTCGTCGACCCAGGCCAGGCAGCGGTAGCCGTCGAGCTTGCGCTCGAACACCCAGTCGTCGCCGAAGACCCGGCGGTCCGTGGAGGTGGCGGCCATGGCCTTCACATCGGCCGGCGGGCGGGGCGGTGCCATCAGCGGTGCTCGGTCAGGCGATGAGGCCGAGGCCCTTCTGGCAGTGCGGTCCGCCCCAGTGCTCCACGATCTTGCCGTCGCGCATCCGCAAGATGGCGGTGCCGTTGATGTGCACCGGCTCTCCCGTGGGTGGCAGGTCGAAGAAGGGCTCGCCGTCGAAGGTGCCCCGCACGGACCAGTTGGAGACGATCAGGTCGTCCTTCTCGATGAGCAGATCCACCGTGAACGCCATGTCGGGGATGGCGGCCATGACCTGCTGCCACCAGATCTGCTCGTCGCCGCGGACGTCGTCGCCGACGCGCTCGGGGGCGACCCGCTCGGTGACGTGCGTGTGGAAGTCCGGGCTCCAGAACCCGTACACCGCTTCGGTGTCGCCGGCGAACATCGCCGCCGAGTACTCGCCCAGGATCCGCAGGTTCTCCGACATGGCCGGACGTTACCCACGGCCGCCCGCATCCGCTCGACGGATGGAGCCGGCCCGGAACGGGTACAGACCGCCGTCCCGCAGGCACCCGCCGATCCGGCTCGGTGCCCATGCCGGGGGGACCCCGGTGCGGTCGGCGACCCGCCCGCCGACCGCACCGGCTCGGTCCACCCGCTCCCTCCGGGTCTCCTCTTGCTACGCCGCCTCCCGCGAACGCAGCGCGAACGGCTGCGCCTCAGCCGGACCACGCGGGTCGACCACGTCCGATCCGGTTCGGGGCAGCGAGCCCGAAGCGGCCTCGGCCGTTCCGGTCCCGCTGCCCCCGCCGGGATCGCCGCGATCGGTGTCCGACGCAGACCACGTGCTGGGCGTGGACGAGGTCGGGGTGCTCGGCGGGGAGGCCGGGGTGACCGGCACCGTCAGCTCGCCCCACACCGAGCGGCACGGTAGAGACCGGGCGTTAGCGGAGCGCTAGCCAGGACGTCGAGACAGGACAAAGGTCCGATTTCCGAATGCCCTTCGGAAAAGTGTGCGGTGCGGGTCGGTGGCGCGCTCTCCCCTGCTGACGGGCGGCACCGTGCCGGCCGCAGAGACCAGGAGACCGCTCCCGTGACCACCACCCCCACCACCCCCACCGCCAACGCCCCGTCCCACCCGATCCGCCACCGGGCGGTCGCCGCCCTGCTGGTGCTGCTGACCGTGGCCGCGGCGCTGGGTCTGACCGCCAGCCCGGCCTCGGCTGCGACCCCCGGCCCGGTCCAGATCTTCGCCGCGGCCGGGTACGACACCTTCGGCCGCATCTTCTGGACGCCGCCGGCCAACACCGCCGACGGACCCTTCACCTACAAGGTCGAGCGCTACGACGAGGGCAAGGTCGGCCCGCAGAAGATCTGGTCGCAGCAGACCACCCGGGCCATCGAGGACCACACCCTCCAGGAGGGCATCGAGTACCACTACCGGGTCCGGGCATCCAACGGCGAGGGCACCGGCAACTGGTCCCTGTCTGTCGCGGTCCAGCTCAACCCGAACCTCGATCCGCTGCACAAGTTCCCGACGCCGGCCGCGTTCGTGAAGCGCCAGTACCAGGACCTGCTCGGCCGCCAGCCCGGCTTCGGCGAGCTCAACACCCACGTGCTGAACCTGAAGAACGGCACCGAGGGCCCTGACGACCTCATCGACCAGCTGGTCAACGATCCCGACCGCATCGCCCTGCGCCAGCCGGTCATCCGCCTGTACCAGGCCTTCTTCCAGCGCACCCCGGACCACAACGGCCTCGACTACTGGCTGAAGCGCCGGGCGGGCGGCAAGAAGCTCGACGACGTCGCCAACAACTTCGCCTCGTCGTCGGAGTTCAAGACCAAGTACGGGTCCCTCAGCAACCACGACTTCGTCGTGCTGGTCTACGCCAACGTCCTCCAGCGCGAGCCCGACGCGGCCGGCCTGGCGTACTGGACCAAGAAGCTCGACACGAAGCAGGCCAACCGGGGCCGGGTGATGACCCAGTTCTCCGAGTCCAACGAGTTCCGGGTGAAGTCCCAGGGCACCGTCACCGCCATCGACGTCTACGACGACATGATGGGCGCCGCCATCGCCACCCCCGACCTGAACAAGTGGGGCCCGCACCTCCAGGCGGGCGGCAACGCCGGCGAGTACGCCACCTGGATCATGCTGCGGGTCGCCTACCAGGGCGGCTGACCCCGCTCACCGCAGACACCCCCTGGGGGGAGCGTGGCGCCCGGCTCCGGCCGGGCGCCACGGCGCGTTCAGAAGGGACGGGTGTCGTTTGTCCAAGCCCGCCCGTCCCAGTACCGCAGCTGCTGCGGGTTCTGCGGGTCCGGGTGCCAGCCGGCCGGGGTGGCACCGCCGGCGGCACCGGGGCGGGCGACGGCCGGGGTGGCCCGGCGGCCGCTGCGGGCCACCAGCACGGTGACCACGAGGCTGGCGACCACGGCGCCGAGCAGGATCAGGCCCATGCCCGGCCCGCCGCCGTCACCGCCGTCGGGGGCGAAGGCGCCGTCGTCGGCCAGCGGGTCCTGGAAGTCGAGCGCGGGGTCACCGAACGGATCGCTCGGGTCCAGCGCCTGATCCCGACCCCACGCGGGGGTGTAGCGCTCGTCGTGCACGACCCGCTTGGGGTTGGCGCCGAACGCCTCGGTGTCGACCCCGTCGAGCAGCGGCGCCACCTCCTCGGGCACGGGAAGGACGGGCACGTCGGTGACCCACCACACGGCGTGCTGAGCGGTCTCGGGGTCGGGTTCGGTGGCGGCGATGTTGGTCAGGACGGTGGTGAGCGGCTGGTCGGCCACCCCCGCCCAGGTCATGGGGACGATGGTGTCCGGGCCGGAGTCCAGGCGCTGGGCGCAGAAGCCGGTGAGCGCCACCGTCTGGGTGCCGGGCTGGAGCGTGATGGTCGGGTCGACGCCGGCCGCCACGGTGGACGCCTTCTCCAGCTGCGGACCGACGGTGACGGCGGTCTGCTCGGACTCGTCCTCGGTCTCGAACAGCGCACCCCGCGGGACGGTCAGCTCGATGGGCTCGGCGGTGTGGTTCTCCAGGGTCAGGGTCACGTCGAGGGTGTTCCCACCGTCGAAGCCGCCCCTGGCGGAACCGGTGACGTCATCGGACGCGCCGGTGAGGGCGTCGCGGATCGACGGCTTGGCCGGGGCGGTGGGCTCGGCAGGCGCCGGCTCCTCCTGGGCGCTGGCCCCCGGGCCGGTGAACCCGATCAGCAGGGCGACGGCCGCCGCCCCCGCCAGACGCACTGCACCTCGAACCGCCATGGGGACCTCCTGGGTCCCGCTGTGGCCGCCACGCTACCCGGAGTGGCCAGGATCGCGCCCGGCGCGTTCCCGCTCCGTCGCGGCACCGGCGGGAGGGACCGGGTCTCCGACGGCGATGCGGCCCGCCGTGAGCACCCGGAACACGGTCCCGGCCCGGCGGCGCAGGGCGTGGCGGGCGCCGTCGCCGATGCCGTCGTCGAGCAGCTTGCACGGCGCGGCGATCCGCACGACCTCCAGCTCCACGTCCCCGATGGCCATCCGCTCGCCGGGCCGGGTGGGGATCGTTCCGTGGGAGATGGTGATGTTGCGGCGGGTGGCCTCGGCATCGATCGGCGCCCCCAGCTCCTGGGCCGCCACGGCCAGGTCGGCGGCGGACTGGACCGTGACGTGACGGTGCCGGGTGCCGTGGTACCGATCGCCCACCAGACCCTTCCCCGCCTCGGCCTCCACCGCGTCGACCGACCGCATGGGCAGCCGGGTGGCCGGCGCCACGTGGATGGCGGTCACCACCGGGTCGGGGTGCGGGTCGGGGTGCGGGTCGGCGGTCATGATCCGGCGGTGGCTCGGGCGGGGCAGAGCCCGGTGTCCAGCGGCTGCTCGGGCAGCAACCGGCGCAGCACATCGGGCGAGTTGGTGAAGAGGCCGCCGACCCGGAGGTCCAGCAGGCCGGCCATCTCCGAGCTGTCCTCCACCGTGTACGGGTGGACGTCGAGGCACCGCTCGGCCGCGGCCTCCACCAGCTCACGGGTGACCAGCTCCTTCGCCGGGCCGATGGCCACCGCGTACTCGGCGATCCCGTCGAGCGCGGCGCCATCCGGTGCGGTGCCGACCGCCGGGATCAGCTGGACGAGCGGCAGCTCCGGCCGGCGCTCGTGGATCTGGCGGAGGGCCTCGGCGCTGAACGACTGGACCACCACGGGAGGGAGCACCGGATCGTCGGCCTCGGGCCCGTGCTCGGCGAGCACCTCGAGGAGGGCGTCCACCATGCCCGGCTGCTCATCCGGGGCTTTGATCTCGATGTAGTAGCGGACCTCGTCGCCGTAGTCGTCGAGCACATCGGCCAGCCGCAGCAGCCGCTGCGACGAGAAGGTCGCCTCGGCGAGGTCGGGGTGGGCCTCGTTGAACCAGCTGCCCATGTCGCAGGACGTCAGGTCCGCCACCGTCTTCTCGGACACCGGCCCCGTGCAGCTGGCCGCCGGACCGCGCGCGGTGCGATCCAGGACCGGGTCGTGCAGGACCACCAGCTCCCCGTCCGCGGTGAGCTGCACGTCCTGCTCCAGGTAGTCCGCACCCTGCTCCACCGCCAGCGTGTACGCCGCGGTGGTGTGCTCGGGAGCGTACGCCGATGCTCCCCGGTGGGCGATGACCGCCACCCCGGCTCGGGAGAAGTCACGGGCCGGGACCGTGGGCTCCGTCGTGGTGGACCGCACCGGGGACGAACCTCGGTCGTCGTCGCCGCTGCCGCCGCATCCGGCCAGCCACCCGGCTGCCAGCACCAGGGCCAGCACGACCGTCGCCCTGCTGACCGAGCCCCGTGCCGCACCCATCGGGCCAGCCTGCCGCGTGGGGACGGGCCGCGCCCGGCTTCAGTCCTTCGTGTCGTAGTTGCCGTAGCGGATCGGCGTGCGGAACCGGGCGACGTCGGGATGCTCGTTGGCGGCGGCGCCCCGAGCGCGGTTGCCCATGCTGGCGATGATCTCGCCGATCGAGTGGGCGTGGTTCGGGCTCGACAGGGACGTGATCTCCTGGCCGATCTCCACCACCGACGGCTCCTCGGTGTTCCCGTAGTCCCCGAAGACGGGGTAGATCGACGCGCCCGCCTGCACCGCGAGGAACAGGTCCTCCCGCGTGCCGCGGGCGAACGGCTCCATCACGACGTAGCCGTGCTCGTCCTTCGCGTCGCGGGAGCCCGAGCCGGCCTCGATGACCAGGTGCCCGTGGTCCGAGGTCATCAGGTTCATGAACTCCTCGCGGGTGCGGGCGTTCTGCTTCTTCCGGAACGTCCGCACCCGGCGGTTCAGGTCCTCGTCGGTGATGTCGCCCTTGTTGA
>CALANQ010000388.1 GCA_937926025.1 uncultured Acidimicrobiales bacterium | reverse complement strand
TTCCGCCAGGTGAACGGTCCGCGCGCGTGCTGACCGGCATCGACATGCGCAGCTCCGCCACCCCGACGCCCTCGCGGCGGTGGTAGGCGCCCGCCCCGCCCGCCGCCGCGGCGACGAAGACGTCGTTCACGGAACCGCCGAGACGGGCGGCTGCCGCCTTCACGTCGGCCAGCGGCACCGCGAAGGTCTCCAGCTGGCGGTCCAGCGAGCGCTCGGTCCAGAGCGGCGAGCGGTGGCTGTCGACCACGCCCAGCTGGCGCACCAGCGACCGGGTGGTGGCCGCCGTCTCCGCGGGGAGCGACGCCACCAGCGAGGCCACCTGGAGCGGGTCCCGCGCCAGGTCCGAGGCGGTGTCGACCAGGCGCCGAGCCGCATCGGCGCCCCGGCGCGGCCACGAGCTCACCGCGTCGACCGCGCCGGCCCACGGCGGGCGGGCAGGCGGCGGGGGAGGCCCGTCGTCGACGGGAAGCGGCTCGGGCGCGTCGCGCTCGAGGTCGATGAACTCGATGGACATCCGGATGCCGCCCTCGCCATCGGTGATGGTGTGGTGCATCTTCTGCACCATGGCGGCGCGCCCGTCGGGCAGGCCGTCGATGACCGTGAACTCCCACAGCGGCCGGTCCCGGTCGAACGGCGTGGCGGCCAGGTCGACGGCGATGGCGCGGGCGTCGGCGTCGGTGGCACCGGCGGGCAGCGAACCCGTCGGTGACGCGCCGGCGCAGGCGCGGGACCAGGCGGCTGGCCCGCCACATCCGCCGGCGCAGGCGATCGGGGTCCGGTGCCCGGTCGAAGAACGTGAGGTTGGCGAACGTGGTGGACAGCACCGGGTCGGCCTCGAGGCTCCACATCATCGCCTCGAGGTCGCTCATCCGCTCCGGACCGGCGGGCTGCTCCGCGAGGGTCATCGGGTGGGCACGGGCCAGAGGCGCTTGACGATCTGGGCGTAGGTGATGCCGATGGCGGCGCCGGCGAGCACGTCGGACGCGTGGTGCACCTTCACGTGCACCCGGCTGGTGGCCACCACCGCGGCCAGGCCGTAGTACAGCGGGGCGGCCTTCGGACGTCGTTGGCTGAGCATGCCGGCGGCCGCCAGCGCCGAGCTGGCGTGGCCGCTCGGGAAGCTGGAGGTGCGGGGCAGGCGCACGTGGTGCGGGTGCTCGTGCTCGGCGACCGGCCGCGGCCGGCGGACCAGGCGCTTGATGCCCTGGTTCACGAGGAGCGACTCCCCGAGGAGCAGGATCCCCAGCCGGAGCGCGGCGTCGGCGTCCTCCTCGGACCGCACGCCCTCCAAGGCGGCGAGCAGCAGCCAGATGACGCTGAAGTCACCCAGCTCCGATGCCAGGTAGAAGATCCGGTCGGCCAGCGGGTGGCCGCGGAACACCCGGCCCCACGCGGCATCGGCGGCCTCGTCGAGCTGATCCCAGGTGGAACGGGGTGACGGCGGGGCTTCGGGGACCGGATCGGGCACCTGGGCACCCTAGGGCGCGGACCGGCGCGGGTGGACCGCCTCGGCCGGTTGGCGTCAGCCGGCGGCCGGCGCTCCGAGCTCCACGGGCACCGGGCGGGCGGCGTCGACCAGCGCCAGGTCGCCGCCCTGGGCGGGGCAGAACGCGTGGTACGAGCACCAGTTGCAGAGGGGGCCGGGGCGGGGGCGGAAGTCCTCTCGCTCGCAGGCGGTGGCGATGGCCGACCACAGGGCCCGGAGCTTGTTGCGAAGGCCGCGGATGGACTGCTCCGACGGCTCCGTGGTGATGGTCAGGCCGTCGCCCAGGTAGATGAGCTTCACCTGCGCGGGGAGCACGCCGAACAGCTCCTCGCACAGGAGGGCGTAGAACGTGACGCCGCCCAGGCGGCCCTGCTGGTGGTTGGTGCTGGGCGACCGTCCGGTCTTGTAGTCCGTGACCACCAGGCCGCCCTGGTCGTCGAGCTCCAGGCGGTCGATGATGCCGCGCACGCGGATGTCGTCGACCTGGGCCTCGAGCTTGAGCTCCAGGCCCACCGGGTGGACGGTGCGGGGATCTTCGACCTCGAAGTACCGGCGGACCAGGCGGTCGGCGTCGGCCAGGAAGGTGGCCTCGGCGTCGGCGTCGAGCGCCAGGCCGACGAAGTCCGGGTCCTCCCGCATGGTGCCGGTCGCACGGTCCAGGTCCGCGATGGCGTGGTCCACGGTGCGGTCCTCCGCCTCCCGATCGAAGAGGTACTCCAGCGCGAGGTGGACCAGCGTGCCCTTGACCGCGGCGGCCGACGGCGCCTCCGGCAGCTGGTCGATGGCCGAGAACCGGAACGCGAGGGCGCAGTCCTTGAACGACGACACCTTCGAGGGGGAGAGCGTGGTCGGGGGCGAGAGCGCCATGGATGCACCGTACCCGGGGGGTACGACAGCGGACGTGGGGTGGGTACGCTCGCCCGGTGCCCGACCTCGACGACGAGCTGGTGGCGGCCAACGCCGCCTTCTACGCCGCCTTCGAGCAGCGCGACCTCGATGCCATGTCCGAGCTGTGGCTGCACGAGGACCACGTGGTCTGCACCCATCCGGGGTGGGCGTCGCTGCACGGCTGGCCGGCGGTGTCGGCGTCGTGGTTCGCCCTCTTCCAGGGCGACCACCCGATGCAGTTCATCCTCACGAAGGTCTCCTCCACCATCCGGGGCGACCTGGGATGGGTCACCGTGGACGAGAACCTGATCGCCGGACCCCAAGCGCAGACCGTGGCGGCCGTCAACCTGTTCGAGCGGCGGGACGGAGCCTGGAAGCTGGTCCTGCACGTCGGGTCCGGCATCGCCCCCGGCTGATCAGGGGTCCGTGCCGGTCCGGCCTCTACGCTGGTGCCCTGGCGATGAGGTGACCGATCTGATGACAACCGATACCCACGTCGAGGAACCCATCGACGGCCGCACCGCCCGGGCGGTGCGCACCAAGGACGCCATCGTCGACGCCACCCTCGCGCTCATCGACGGCGGCGACCTGCGGCCCACCGGGCCCCGCATCGCGCAGCAGGCCGGCGTGTCCGTGCGCTCCATCTTCCAGCACTTCGACGACCTCGACGCCCTCTTCTCCGCCGTGGGGGAGAAGGTCGTGGTGCGCATCGCCGCCCTCATCAAGCCCATGGACGTGGGATCGCCGCTGGCCGAGCGGACCGATGCGTTCCTGGAGCAGCGGTCCATGGTGGTGGAGTCCCTGACCCCGGTCCTGCGGGCGGCGCTGGTCCACGCCGCCTCGTCCACCGTCATCCGCGGCCAGTTCGAGAACGGTCACCAGTTCCTGGTGGGCCAGATCGACGAGGTGTTCGCACCGGAGATCGAGGCGGCGGGCCCCGAGGCCAGCACCCTGCGCGACGGCCTGGTGGTGGCCCTCTCGTGGCCGGCGTGGGACCTCCTCCGCGGCGCGCAGGGGCGCTCGGTGGAGGAAGCCCGGGAGGTGACCGCCGCCATGGTGCGAGCGCTCCTCGCCGGGCACCGCACCCCGTGACCATCCGGTCCGCCGCGCTGGCGCGCACCCACGACTGGTTCGAGGTGCACAGCGGCTGGGCACCGCCGGACCCCGAGACCCTGGCGGACTGGGCGGCCGAGGGCGCCTGCCGGGCTCCAGACGAGTGCTGGGTGGAGCTCCGGGGCACCTGCCCGCACGGCCTGGTGTCGTGGCAGGTGGTGCTCGACGAGCTGGAACAGGACGACCTCCGGCGGCGGCCGCCCGGCTGACGCCCCTCAGGTGGTGGCCTCGACCACCCGCACGGCACCGCCGCGGCGGGGGTCGCCGGCACCGGCCGAACCCGGGGCCACGGCGTGGACGCCGCCGAAGTACATGCTGGTGGCCGGCCACAGGTTCACGCGGTGGTGCTGCTCCAGAGCGGCCAGCACCGCGGGAGCGAACCCCGGCTCCACCTCCAGGTGGTCCTCGTCCCAGTGCTGCCGCGGCGCCAGCACCGCGTCCTGGAGCGGCACCCCCTGGTCGACCGTGGCGGTCAGGACCTGGAGGAGCGCAGACCGGATCCGCTTGGAGCCGCCGCTGCCCAGCGCCAGCTCCACCGCGCCCTCGGGGTCGAGGACGAACGTGGGCGACATCATCGAGGCCACCCGGACGCCGGCCGGCGCGGCGTGGAAGCCGTCGGGGTGGAGGTCGTCCTCGCCCAGCATGTTGTTGCAAGCGATGCCGGTGCCGTCGATGACATCGCCCGAGCACTCGCCGTTGGACGTGGTCATGGCGGCGACGTTGCCCTCGGCGTCGGCGATGGTGACGTGGGTGGTGCCCCGGTTCACCTGCGGGCGCGCTGCAGGGTCGTCACCGAGGTCGCCGCGGAGCGCGGCCAGCACCTCGGGGTGCCCGGCGGCCCGGTCGCGGTCGACCCCGGCCATGGTGGCGGCCAGGCGCAGCGCGTGCTCCGGCGAGCCCGCCGGGTGGCTCGCGCCGTCGGCCTCCATCCGGTGGAGGGCCAGCGCCAGCAGCGCGCCGCCGAAGGTGGGCGGCGGGTTGGTGAGGAGCGTCCGGTCCCGGTAGCGGAACCGCAGCGGATCCCGCTCGATCACCCGGTACGCCCCGAGGTCCTCCCGCGTGATCAGCCCTCCTCCCGCGGCCAGCTGGGCCACCAGCCGCTCGGCGCCGTCTCCCTCGTAGAAGGTGCAGGACGGATCGGCGGCGAGCGCCTCCAGGAACCCGGCCAGATCCGGGTTGCGCACCGTGTCGCCCACCCCGACGAGCTGGCCTTCGGGGAAGAAGATGGCCCGGCTGGCGGGGGTCCGGGCGAGGATGGGCGCCAGCAGCGCGAAGTCCGCCGCCTGGGTGGCGGACACCTCCACGCCCGCTCGGGCCAGCTCCACGGCCGGCGCCACCAGGTCCGCCAGCGGGAGCCGGCCGAGCCGGCGGTGCACGTGGAGGTAGCCGGCGAGGACGCCCGGCACGGCCACGGACCCCGGCCCGCAGTGGAACACCTGCTCGGCCGCGGCGAACGAGACCCGGACCTCCTCGAACACCGGCTCCATCGCATCGGCCGGGAGGCCGCGGCCGGGGGTGTCGACGAAGAAGTCGAAGAGCGTGTCGGTGCCGGCCGCCGTCCGAGCCAGGAGGAACCCGCCTCCGGCGAGGCTGGTGAAGCCCGGCTCGCACACCGACGAGGCGAACCCGGCGGCGATCACGGCGTCGAACGCGTTGCCCCCGGCCTCCAGGACGACAGCGGCGGCATCGGCGGCCCGCTCGTGCCCGGCGGCGATGATCCCGGTCCGGGGCGCTCCCATGGCCGGCGATGGTACGGCGCTCCCTATGCTCGACCGGACACCGACGCCACAGGGGGCCTCATGCCGGGTTGGAACTACGCCAAGATCTGGGAGGTCATCGCCGACCAGATCCCCGACGCACCTGCACAGATCCTGGGCGATCGCACGCTCACCTGGCGGGAGTTCGACCAGCGGGCCAACGGCGTGGCCCACCACCTGCTCGAGGCCGGAGCGGTGGAGCAGGACGTGGCGGCCCTCGACCTTGACGCCCGCGGGCACAGTACCTCTACAACTGCCCCGAGTACCTGGAGTCCATGTACGGCGCGTGGAAGGCCGGCCTGGTGCCGGTGAACACCAACTACCGGTACGCCGACGACGAGCTGGTCTACCTGTGGGACAACGCCGATGCCGTGGCCGTCGTGTTCCACGGGACGTTCGCCCCCACCATCGAGCGCATCATCGAACGGGTCCCGAAGGTGGTGTCGTGGCTGTGGGTCGATGACGGCAGCGGCCCGTGCCCCTCGTGGGCCACGCCCTACGAGGACGTCGCCGGCGCCCACGCGGAGCGCGTCGTGGCACCGTGGGGCCGCGACGGCGACCACCTGTACATGCTCTACACGGGCGGCACCACGGGCATGCCCAAGGGCGTGATGTGGCGGCAGGACGACCACATCCGCACCGTGATCGCCCTGGGTGTGAACCCGCGGTACGGGGAGGACCCGGTGGACTACGGCGTGCCGGCGGAGCTCGTCAACGGCCCCGGGTACGTGAGCGTCCCGGCCTGCCCGCTCATGCACGGCACCGGGTGCATGACCCAGCTCATCGCCCTCACGGGCGGCGGGTGCGTGGTGACGCTGGAGAGCCGCCACCTCGACATCGAGGAGCTGTTCGACACCATCGAGCGCCGCCAGGCGGTCACCACGGCCATCGTCGGCGACGCCTTCGCCAAGCCGATGCTGCGCACCCTCGACGCCAACCCCGGCCGGTGGGACCTGTCGAGCATGTTCCTCATCACCTCGTCGGGCGTCATGTTCTCCGAGCCGTCGAAGCACGCGCTCATCGAGCACATGCCCGGGGCGATGATCGTCGACGCCTTCAGCTCCTCCGAGGCCGTCGGGATGGGCCAGTCCGTCTCGTCGGCGGCGGGCGACTCCGGCACCGCGAAGTTCTCCCTCGGCCCCAACACCAAGGTGTTCACCGAGGACCACCGCGAGGTGCAGCCCGGGTCCGGCGAGATCGGCAAGGTGGCCGTCGGCGGCCACCAGCCCATCGGGTACTACAAGGACCCCGAGAAGACGGCGGCCACCTTCATCACGGTCGACGGCAAGCGGTACTCCATCCCCGGCGACTTCGCCACGGTGGAGGCCGACGGCTCCATCACGCTGCTCGGCCGCGGCTCGGTCTGCATCAACACGGGCGGCGAGAAGGTCTTCCCCGAGGAGGTCGAGGAGGTGCTGAAGACCCACGGCACCATCCACGACGCCGTCGCCGTCGGGGGGCCGGACGACAAGTTCGGCGAGGCCATCACAGCCGTGGTGGAGCTGGCGCCCGACGCCGAGCTCGACGAAGCGGTGGTCATCGCCCACGTCAAGGGCCACCTCGCCACCTACAAGGCACCCAAGCGGGTGCTCACCATCGACACCATCGGCCGGGCCCCCAACGGCAAGGTCGACTACAAGCGGATCCGCCAGTACGCCGTCGACCGGCTGGGCCTCAGCAGCTAGCCGACGCCCGTGGAGGAGCAGGACTACGCAACCACCTACCGTCTGGAAGATCGGAACTGGTGGTTCGCGGGCATGCGGGACCTGTGCCTCGACCAGGTCCGGCGGGCCGGCCGCGCCGGTCCCGACCGGCGCATCCTCGACGTGGGGTGCGGGACCGGTCGCAACCTCGAGGCGCTGGAGCCGCTGGCCCCCGCCACCGGGCTCGACCTGTCCGGCACCGCGCTGGCCTTCTGCCGCAGCCGGGGGTGCCCGCGGCTGCTCCAGGGTCGGGGCGAGGTGCTGCCGCTGCCCGACGCCAGCGTCGACGTGGTCACCGCCATCGGTGTGGTGGAGCACATCGAGGCCGACGCCGACGCGGTCCGCGAGTGGCGCCGGGTCCTCGCCCCCGACGGGCAGCTGGTGCTGCTGACCAGCGCCTACCGGTTCCTGTGGAGCGGCCACGACGTCTCCAACCACCACGTCCGCCGCTACCGGGCCGGTGAGGTCCGTGCGCTCCTCGAGGATGCCGGGCTGGTCGATGTGCGGGTGACCTACGCCAACACCGCGCTGTTCCCCGGCATCGCCCTCGTGCGCCTGCTCCAGCGGTTCCGGCGCCGGGGCGCCGAACCGCCTCCGCACAAGGACACCGGCGAGGTGCCCGGCTGGCTCAACCGAGCGCTCACCGTGCTGCTCTCGTGGGAGACGGCGCTGGTGCGGCGCTGGGATCTCCCCTTCGGCGTGTCGATCCTGGCGGAGGGCCGATCCCCGTCCGCTCCCGCATAGGAGCCGAGGTGGCGGCCGATCGGGATCCGCGTCGCTGGTTCGGGCCAGCGGACCTCCCGGCCATCGAGCAGGAACCGACGGCACGGGGCCCGTTGTCCTCGGAGGCGGCGGAGCTGGCGCAGCGGGGTGCGATCACGGTGGAGGGCCTGATCCCCGCCGCCCGGTGCGAGGCCATCGTCGAGGCGGTGCGCCCCCACTTCGAGCGGACCGGCGCCGAGCGCCTCACCAACGCGGCGTGGGCCTTGGCACCGGTGCGGCAGCTCGCCGCCGATCCGGCGGTGCTCGCGCTGCTCGGCCGGCTCTACGGACGGCGCGCGATCCCGTTCCAGACCCTCAACTTCCGGTACGGCACCCAGCAGCCGCTGCACCGCGACACCGAGCACTTCGACTCCCTCCCGCCCCGATTCATGTGCGGGGTCTGGGTGGCCTTGGAGGACGTACGGGAGGGGCAGGGTCCCGTCTCCTACGTACCCGGATCGCACCGGGGCGGCACCGGCGACGCCGTGGCGTTCACCGCGCGCCAGGGCGATGCCCTGATCTGGGCGGCGGCCCTGGAGCACGGCGGTGCGCTGGTCACCGTCCCGGGGTCGACCCGTTGGTCCCAGGTCACGCACTACTTCTTCGAGGACTGCGTGTACTGCACGCCCCGCCGGTCCGATCTGGCCGCTGGGCGGCTGGCCCTGCGGCACCCGCTGGTCGACCTCGGCACCGGTCGGGTGGTCACGCCGCGCTTCCGGGGCGAGCGGGCTCGGTTCCGCCACGGCGCCGACGGCCGCAGCGAGCTGCTGGCGGAGCCGGGCGTGGCGCTGCCGGGCCGGGCGGCGAGCGCGGCACGGGGGCTGTGGCCCCAGATCCACGGCCGGGTCCGGCCGGTGGTGGCCCGGGTGCTCGGCCGCCCGCCCCGGCGCTGACCGTCAAGGTGCGGAGGCCGGCGGCCCGCTGCCTACCATCGGTCGATGGTCGACGCCGAGGGGATGCGGGTGTGGTTGCACGCGGCTCCGACGGTCCGGTCCGTCACCGTCGGTGGCGACGACGAGGCGGCGGTGCGGGGCGACGTCTCGAGCCGCATCGCCCGTCTGGTCGACGACCCGCCGGCGCTGGTGCTGACCGGGTCGTGCTCCGCTGCGCTGGAGGCGGCTGCGACGCTCCTGGACCTGGTCCCGGGTGACGAGGTGGTCGTTCCGGCCTTCACCTTCCCGACCTCGATCTCACCTTTCGCCGCTCGCGGCGCGACCGTGCGGTTCGCGGACATCGATCCCGGGACCCTCGGCGTGAGCGCCGACGCCGTCCGCTCCGTCACCAACGAGCACACGCGTGCCGTCGTGGCCATGCACTACGCCGGCGTGGCCGCACCCGTGGACGAGCTGGCCGACGAGTGGACGGACGCCGGCATCGACCTGGTGGAGGACGCAGCCCACGGCTTGGGCGCCACGCTCGACGGGCGCCCGCTCGGCCGCCTGGGACGCTTCGGGTGCCTCAGCTTCCACCGGACGAAGAACCTGTCGGCCCTGGAGGGTGGTGCGCTGCTGGCGAACCGGCCCGAGGACGTGGAGCGGGTGCTGGTGGCCGTGGACAAGGGGACCGACCGGGCCGCCTTCGAGCAGGGCCGCACCCGCTCGTACGAGTGGCAGGGCCTGGGTTCGGCGTGGCGCATGCCCGAGGCCGCGGTGCGGTACCTGCGGGAGGAGCTGCCCGGCCTCG
>CALANQ010000387.1 GCA_937926025.1 uncultured Acidimicrobiales bacterium | reverse complement strand
GTGATGCGCCCGCCGATGCCGGTGCCGCTCACCGTGGCCGGGTCGACCCCGGCGTCGTCGAGCAGTCGTCGGACCACCGGCGACAGCAGCGCCGGAGCGCCGCTGGGCGACGGTGCGGGCGGCGTGGGAGCGGGTGCCGGCGGTGCCGCCTCCTCGGCCACCGGCAGCGGCTCGGGCAGCGGTTGCTCGGCGGACTCGGTGGCCGACGAGATGACCTCGGGCCGGGGTGCCTCGGCGGAGCCCGGGAGCGGCTCGGGGAGCGGCTCGTGCTCGGGCTCGGCCTCGGCCTCGGGAGCCGCACCGGCGTCACCGCCGCCGGCACCGTCGGCGGACACGACCGCGACGCGGGTGCCCACGTCGACGGTGTCGCCCTCCTCCACCAGGATCTCGGTCAGGAAGCCGGCGACGGGCGACGGCACCTCCGAGTCGACCTTGTCGGTGGACACCTCGAACAGCGGTTCGTCCTCGGCGACCTCGTCGCCGATGGCCTTGAACCAACGGGTGATGGTGCCCTCGGTGACGCTCTCGCCCAGTGCGGGAAGCTCGATGTCGGCCATGGCGCCGATCTCCTTGTGTGGTGGTTCTCAGGGGAAGTCTGTCGGCCCGCCGCGTGCGCGGTACGGACCGTAGCGGGGCCGGCGCTAGCCGTTGAGGCTGCGGCCGGTGAGGGCCAGCACCGCCTCGCCGAAGTTCTCCGACAGCGACGGGTGGGGCTGGATGAAGTGAGCGATCTCGTCGACGGTGGCCTCCCAGTTGACGGCCAGGTACGCCTGGCCGAGCTGCTCGGTGACCCAGGGGCCCGCCATGTGCACGCCGAGGACCCGCCCGGCCGTGCCGTCGGCCTGCTTCTCGGCGATGACCTTCACGACGCCGTCGAGCTCGCCGATGATCTGGGCCCGGCTGTTGCCGCCCCAGCGGTGCTTCTTGGTGACGACCTCGTAGCCGGCATCGATGGCGGCCTGCTCCGACATGCCGGCGAAGGCCACCTCGGGCTGGCAGTAGATGCACCAGGCGACCCCGGCGTAGTCCACCGGGATGGCCTCCTCGCCGAGCAGCTGCTTGATGACCAGGATGGCCTCGGCGTAGCCGACGTGGGCCAGGCCGGGCGTGGCGACCAGGTCACCCACGGCCCACACGCCGTCGACCGAGGTGCGGCAGTACTCGTCCACCTGGACGAAGCCCCGGTCGTCGACCACCACGCCGGTGCCCAGCAGGCCGAGGCTGTCGGAGAGCGGGCGCCGCCCGATGGACACCACGATGGCGTCGACGTTGAGCGGGTCGGCGCCCTCGATCTGGATGGAGGTGCCGGTGGAGCCGGGCGTGTGCCCCTGCACCTTGGCCCCCGTGCGGACGTCGATGCCGCGACCCTTGAAGGACCGGCGGACCATGTTGACGACGTCCTTGTCGACGCCGGGGAGGATCTGCGGGAGCGCCTCGAGGATGGTGACCTCGCTGCCCAGGTCGCTGAGCATCGAGGCGAACTCGCACCCGATGGCGCCGCCGCCGATGACCGCGACCTTGGCGGGCAGCTCGTCGAGCTCGAACACCTCGTCGGATGTGAGGACCGTCTTGCCGTCGACCTCGAAGCCCGGGATGGTGCGGGGCACCGAGCCCGACGCCAGGATCACCGCATCGCCGGTGATGTGGCTGGACGTGCCGTCGGACGAGGCGACCATCACGCTGCGGTCGGCCTGGAGCGTGCCGGTGCCGGCGAACACCGTGACCTTGCGGCTCTTCAGGAGCCCCGAGAGGCCGTTGAAGAGGCCGTTGATGACCTCGGACTTGCGGGCCATGGTGGTGGCGAAGGCCAGCGTCGGAGCCGAGCTCTCCACCCCGAACTTGGCCGCCTCGGAGACCGTGCGGAACACGTGGGCGGTCTCCAGCAGCTCCTTGGCCGGGATGCAGCCCCGGTGCAGGCAGGTGCCGCCGACCTTGTCCTTCTCGATGACCGCCACGTTCAGGCCGGCCGCCGACCCGTAGAGCGCAGCGCCGTAGCCCGCCGGTCCACCTCCGATCACGATCACATCGAAGTGGCTGTCGGGCGCGGTATCGCTCACGGGTGTCCTCTGACTGGCAAGGGGGAGAATGCGGTGCGCCTCGCAGCCTACCGATCGGGATCGCCGGTCCGAACCGGGAAGACCGCCTGTTCGGAGGGGGTGGGCGCCCCGTTCCCCCCGCCTGCTACCCGACGGTCACGTCGATGGTGTGGAGGCCGGTGGCCCCGTCGGGCGCCGGCGCTGCGATCTCTGCGGTCTGGGTGCGGCCGTCGCCGTCGACCGCTCGGACCCGGATCTGGTGCTGGCCGGCGGTGGCCTCCCACGGGAGCCACCACTGCACCCAGGTGTCGTCGGACGCGGTGGGGCCGAGGGTGGCCGCCTGCCACGGCCCGTCATCGACCTGCACCTCCACGCGCTCGATCCCCTTGGTGGGTGCCCACGCGACGCCGGCGATGGGCACGGTCCCGGCCACCAGCTCCTCGCTGTTGTGGGGCACGTCGATGCGCGAGGTGGTCTTGATGGGACCGAGGCGCGACCAGCCGCGCGGGATCCAGAAGCCCTGCTCGTCCCAGGTGGTGAGCCGGATCTCCTTCAACCACTTGGTGGCCGACACGTAGCCGTAGAGCCCCGGCACCACCAGCCGGGCGGGGTAGCCGTGCTCCGCAGGGAGGGTGTGGCCGTTCATGCCGACGACGAGCATGGCGTCGCGCCCGTCGAGGGCCGTCTCCACCGGGAACCCGGCGGTGAACCCGTCGACCGACTCGCCCATGATCTGCTCGGCGCCCTTCTGGACCCCGGCCTCCTCCAGCAGGTCGGCCAGCAGGATGCCGGTCCAGCGGGCGTTGCCGACGAGGTGGTTCCCGATCTCGTTGGAGACGCACATCATCGTGATGGGCACCTCGATGAGGTCGCGGTCGAGGATGTCGTCGTAGGTGAGCGTGAGCTCCCGGTCGACCATGCCCTTGATGGTCAGGGTCCACGTGGAGGCGTCCACCACCGGAACCCGGAAGACCGTGTCGATCCGGTAGAAGTCGTCCGTGGGCGTGACGTAGGGGCTGATCCCCTCGATGGCCTCGGCGCCCTTGTCAAGGGTGTCGGACGGGACCGTCACCGTGGGCTTGGCGGTGGGCAGCTTGCGCGTGACCTTGGCCGCAGTGGTCCGCACCGACTCGCGGGCCGAACGGGCGAACCCGACGCCGATCAGCAGGACCGCCGCCGCGATCCCACCGTCGATCAGCACGGTGCGGCGCGCCAGCCCCGCTCGCTCCGGTTGGTCCGCCTCGATGGTGCGGGCCCGCTGCCACGTCCGGGCCAGCCAGAGCGTGACACCGGCCCCGACCGCGCCACCCGCCACCGCCGCCAGGACCGAGACGGGCTTCGACGCCAGCTGGTCCCGCCACGCCATCACGATGCCCAGCACGGCGAACACCCCGAACCCGACCATGACCGTCACGGGCCGTTCGATGGCCCGCATCCCGAGCCACGCACCGATCAGCATCGAGACGATGGCCGTGCCGATGAGCAGCGCGGCCTTGTCGTTCTTGCCGAAGAGCTCGACCGCGATCTCCTTCAGCGACGCCGCGAACGCGTCGATGAACGCGTTGCCGGTGGCCTCGGTGACGGAGTCGCCGGTGCTGTCGAGCAGCGTCACCACCTCGATGGTCGCCAGTGCGGCCGCCGCACCCAGCGCCCCGGCGAGCGCGCCGAGCCAGCCGATCTTCGACTTCGGCGGTTCGGGGCTCGGTTCGGGGGCCACGGCGGCGACGTCCACGCCCCTACGGTACGGAGCGGACGGGGCAGTGGATGGCCGCCGTCAGGAATTGCCGGTGAAGAGCAGCACCTGCACGGTGAAGGCCACCAGGATGGCCATGCCGCACAGCAGGGCGGCCAGGATCAGCTTGCGGGTGCTCATCGAGGTGCCAGCGTACCGATCGTCCTCTCGGCGCCCCCAGCCCGTGCGACACTGGTCCGCCCGACTCGGTACCACGAGGCGGCCAAGACCTGCGAAGGAGCCCACCCGATGCGAGACGCCCTCGGCGCCCTGGAGTCCGTCCTGGTCCTGGGGGGCGGATCCGACATCGCGGTGGCCACCGTCAAGGAGCTGGCCAAGGAGCGCACCCGGACGGTCATCCTCGCCGGGCGCGACACCGCCAAGCTGGAGCCCGTCGCCGACGAGCTCCGCGCCGCCGGCGTCACCACCGTGGACCTGGTCACCTTCGACGCCGCCCAGCCCGACACCCACCAGGCCGTCATCGACCAGGTGTGGGCCGATCACCCGGACCTCGACCTGGTGCTGCTGGCGTTCGGGGTGCTGGGAGACCAGGCCGCCTTCGACGCCGACCCGGTCTCGGCCGCCGAGGCCGCCATCGTCAACTACGCCGGGGCCGTGTCCTCGGGTCTCGTGGTGGCCCAGCACCTCGAGGCGCAGGGTCACGGCACCCTCGCCGTCATCACCTCGGTGGCCGGCGAGCGGGCCCGGGCCGACAACTTCGTCTACGGCTCCACCAAGGCCGGGCTCGATGCGTTCACGCAGGGCCTGGGCGACCGCCTCGCGGGCACGGGCGCCTCGGTCATGGCCGTCCGGCCGGGGTTCGTGCGCACCTCCATGACCGCCCACATGGACGACGGTCCCATGGCCACCACCGCCGATGCCGTCGCCCGCGACATCGTCGCCGGGCTGCGGCACGGGGCCCACACCGTGTGGTCCCCGGCCAAGCTCCGCTACGTGTTCGCCGTGCTCAAGGTGCTGCCCCGCCCGGTCTGGCGGAAGCTCGCCGCCCAGCGCTGACAACCCGGGGCGCGGGTCCGCCCCGGTTCCGGCAGAATCAGCGCATGACCGATGTCGTTGAGTCCGTCGTCCCCCAGGTGGGCGGCCCCACGCTCCCCCAGGAGCGCCGCCTCGTCACCGCCATCCCCGGCCCGCGGGCCCGTGCGCTGCACGAGCGACGGACCGCCGCCGTGGCCGCCGGCGTCGGCAGCACCCTGCCCATCGAGGTGGTGGCCGCCGGCGGCGGTGTGATCGTCGACTCCGACGGCAACTCGCTCATCGACCTGGGCTCAGGCATCGCCGTGGTCAACGTCGGCAACGCTGCGCCTGCTGTCGCCCAGGCCGTCGCCGCCCAGGCCGCCTCGTTCACCCACACCTGCTTCATGATCACGCCGTACGCCGGCTACGTGCAGGTGTGCGAGCAGCTCAACCGGCTCACCCCCGGCACCCACGCCAAGAAGTCGGCCCTGTTCAACTCCGGCGCCGAGGCCGTCGAGAACGCCGTGAAGATCGCCCGCCACGCCACCGGGCGCACCGCCATCGTGGTCATGGAGCACGCCTACCACGGGCGGACCAACCTCACCATGGCCCTCACCGCCAAGTCCATGCCGTACAAGGCGGGCTTCGGCCCCTTCGCCGGCGACATCTACCGCGTGCCGATGGCCTACCCGTACCGCTGGCCCGGCGGCGCCGCCGAGTCCGGGCCCGAAGCGGCGGCAGAGGCCATCGCCGACATCCACACCACCATCGGTGCCGACAAGGTGGCCGCCATCCTGATCGAGCCGATCCAGGGCGAGGGCGGGTTCATCGTCCCCGGCAAGGGCTACCTCCCGGCGCTCGCCGAGTTCTGCGCCCAGAACGGGATCCTGTTCATCGCCGACGAGATCCAGACCGGCTTCGGCCGGACCGGTCAGTGGTTCGCGTGCGAGGACGAGGACGTCGTCCCCGACCTCATCACCACCGCCAAGGGCATCGCCGGCGGCCTGCCCCTCGCCGCCGTCACCGGCCGCGCCGAGGTCATGGACTCCGTCCACGTGGGCGGCCTCGGCGGCACCTACGGCGGCAACCCGGTGGCGTGCGCCGCCGCGCTGGCCACCATCGACATGCTCGAGCACGGCGGGCTCATCGCCGACGCCCGCCGCCTCGGCGCCGAGCTGCGGACCCGCCTCGACGCCATGAAGGCTCGGGACAAGGGCATCGGCGACGTCCGGGGCCGCGGCCTCATGCAGGCCATCGAGCTGGTCGAGCCCGGCACCAAGCGCCCCGACCCGGACCGGGTCAAGGCCGTCCTGGCCGCCTGTCACGCCCAGGGCGTGGTCACCCTGTCCGCCGGCACCTACGGCAACGTCATCCGCTTCCTCCCGCCGCTGGTCATCCCCGAGAAGCTCCTCCACGAAGGCCTCGACGTGGTCGCCGAAGCCCTCGCCTCCACCCGCTGACCCGGAGGCCAGCGGATCCGGCCCTCGCCGGGGCCGTCAGGCCGACGGGAGAGCGGCACGGATCAGGGTCTTCCGTTCGTTGACCGCAGCGACGGGGAGCCTGGCCGAATGGGGAACGAGTTCCTCTGCCGCCGACCGGGCACCAGAAGCAGCGGTCACCGTCCAGCCCGCCGACTCGACCAATCTGACGGCGTCAGCCCGCTCGACCGTGAGGGCCAAGCCCTCACCGCTCCCCCGGCGCGCCAGCCGCTGCAGCGCGTCCTGGCGCCGGTTGCGACCGGTTGCCTGGTCCTGGGGAGGGTAGAAGTCGACGGACAGGCGGCTCTGCGGCGCCGAGATGGCGGCGAGGTCCCGCAGGAGACGAAGCACCACGTCCTCGGCCAGGTACATCGTGAGGCCCTCGAGCACGAAGATCGATGGCCGATCCGGATCCAGACCGGCACGAGTCGACGCAAGACCGGCATCGGCGGTCCGGAGATCGGCCGCCACGAAGGTGGGACCGCCGGCCGGCGCCCGCATCTGCTTGTCGGCCTGGGTCATCGGGTGATCCAACTCGAGGAACCGGACGCCCTCGCGGGCCAGGCGCCACCCGCGGCTGTCGTATCCGGCCCCGACGATCACGACCTGGTCGATGCCGTCCTCGATGGCGTGGGACACCGCACCATCGTGCCAGTGCACGCGACCCGCCAACCCGGCGAGCGTCACCGAGCGGCGGCGGAGCGCCCGGGGCACGAGGTGTCGTACGCACCAGAGGATCCGAGCCATGCTCGGATCGAGGAGCCGATCGGCGAACGGGTCGTCGATGGCCCCGAGATCGGTGAGGACCGCCCGCTCCACCGCCACGGCCTGCGCCGACCTCGACCGCTTCGCCCCGCCCATCAGACGAGCATGGCATCCGCCGCTCCTGCCCGGGCCGTCGGGGCGTGGGCGCGCCGGTGCACCCGCGTGGGTGCGGGTGTCATCAGCGGCGAGGTCGGTCGGGATCTCCTCCCCAGCCACGCCGGGCCTGGTCAGGCGGCTTGGGCGAAGGGTCGTGGGGTGATGGGGGTGCCGTCGGGTCTGTGGAACACCAGGCCGGTGGGGCCTCGGGTGACGGTGAAGCCGCGTTTGTGGATGGAGGCGTGGTGGTGCGGGCAGAGGAGGCAGAGGTTGTGGATGCCGGTTCCGCCGCCGTGCTCCCACCAGAGGATGTGGTGGGCGTGGGAGCGGTGGTGCGATGCGTGGCAGCCGGGGAACTCGCAGCCGCGCCCGGCTCGGGCGTAGAGGGCGAGGAGCATGGCTGCGGTGGCGAGGCGCTGGGCTCGTCCGACGTGGAGCGGCTCGCCGTCGTCGGAGGTGATGACCAGGGCGACGTTGGCCTGCTCCATGAGCTCGCGGAGGGCGGCGCTGCCGATGGGGCCGCCGCCGAGGATCCGGGCGGACCAGCCGGCCCGGTCGGCATCGGGGGTCTGGGCCCGGTCGAAGAGCTCGGTGAGGCGGGCGGTGGCGATGAGCAGGGGCCGGATCTGGCCGCGGCGCGAGGACACGGCGCCATCGGCGATGAGGTCCATGACCGCAGCGCCGACGAGCTCCTGGTACGTGCGGGTGTCTTCGGTGAGCTGGCCGGCGCGGCGCCAGGTCTCGATGCGGGCTTCCACTGCTTCGACGAGGGCGGCGAGCGATCGCGGGGTGAGGTCGAGGGTGATGAGGCCGCGACCGGCGAAGGCGCGCACGATCTTGGCGGTGTCGGCGTCGGAGGCGTGGTCGGGCTCCCGGTCGGGTTCGTTGCGCTCGAGCTCGGCGAGGGCCCCGTAGCGCCAAGCCAGGAGCCGTTGGTCGAGGGCGTCGGCAGAGAGGGTGCGGGCCAGGGCCACCAACCTGGCTTCGTCGCGGTCGAACACCTCGGCCACATCGGGGCGCCGGGCCCGGGTCAACAGGGTGAGGTGCGACAGCGGCAACCAGCCCGCGGCTGCCGCGGCGGACACGTGGGGCATCGACGCCGCGTCGAGCCCGGTGCGCCGCAGCGCCCCGGCCGCGCTCCTGCGGGCGCCGGTGCGGTTCACCAGCGCAACGACCGCGGACCGGGTCCCATCGCAAGCCCAGTCCCCTGACGCCTCCCACGGCGCGATGAGCCCCACCACCGCCCCATCGGTGATCGCAGCCAGCTCCGCGTGGGCCTCCACCGCGCCGCCCAGCGCGGAACCCGCCGACCCCGACGGATCAGCGTCGAGCACCGCGTCGAGCAGCGCATGCGCCCGCACCCTGCGCTCCTCACGGGTCTCCCCATCACTACCGAACATGTGTTCGATGCTACGAAAAGCAATCAGACACCACAACACGTCGTCCGAAGAAAATCCGGACTTCTTCGGAACCGGACCTCTGGTGGCGCGGCCGAGCGATCCGGACCGGTGCCCCAGGTCAGGCCGCGACGAGTCGGACCGGGATGCCCCGTCGTGCCGCTGCGACGATCAGGTTCGGGTTCGGGCCGCGCTCGCTGAGGTGGATCTCGGCGCCGAGGTGGATGGCGGCGGCCAGCGCCTCGAGGGACGTCAGGTTGAGCCGGACGCCGTCGGCGACGAGCTCGGCCATCAGCCACCCCAGGTCTCGCATCGAGAGGAGCCCGACCTCGTCGGGCAGACGGGCGAGGGCGCCGGTGATCACGAGTGCCCGGCCAGCGGGATCGCCGTCGACCAGGCGGGTGAGGCTGCCGCGGATGCCCGGGTCCGCGATCGCTCGGGCGAGACGGTGGTACCAGAGGCCGGTGGTGTAGGTGGGGTGCTCCAGCAGCTGGTCCGCGGCTCCGTCCAACAGGACGCGGAGGAGCAGGCGGTCGTCCAGGATCACCGTGGAGGCGGTCACGCGAGATCCGGCTCGTCTTCGATCACCTTGGCCACGAGGGCGTCGTACCCGCCCGCCTCGTCGATGGCGGTCCGCAGCATGTCCCGGAAGCCGCCGGGTCCGGCCGGGGCGATGATCACGGTGCTGCCGAGGTCCAGCACCTCGACCTGACCGCCTTCCATCAGACCCCAGCGGCGGCGGGCCGACGCTGGAAGGGCCATCTGGCCCCGCTCCGACACGGTGTAGCGGGCGACGGTCATGACGCTCACGCTACAAAGCGCGTACGCCGATCCACAATGCAACCGAGGGGGCCTCTCGATGGTTTCCATGTGTTCATCATGCACGTGAGAGGTGACAGCGGGGCGGTGCTCGGTTCTGGTCAGGTGGGGCGGCCGAGGGCGGT
>CALANQ010000386.1 GCA_937926025.1 uncultured Acidimicrobiales bacterium | reverse complement strand
CTGCACGCTGCCGGCGCTGGAGTCGCAGGTGAACCTGCGGCGGGGGCGCTTGGAGGCGCTGCTCAAGATCCTCGACGTCGACGGCGTGGTCGACCGGGCTGGCAGCGAGTGGTTCCGCACCGACCTGCCGTGGGAGCACGACGAGGAGCGCTACGGAGCCCTGGCCGCATCGCGCCGGGCCGAGCAGGAGGCCATGCGCGGCTACCAGCGCACGGCGGGCTGTCGTCTCCAGTACCTCCGCCAGCAGCTCGACGACCCCGACGCTGCGCCGTGCGGCCGCTGCGACCGCTGCACCGGCGTGGCGCCGACGGTGGCCGTGCCGGCGGAGGCGGTGGCCGAGGCGGCGGGGTTCTTCCGATCCGCCGAGGTGGTCCTCGAGCCCCGCAAGCAGTGGCCCCGGGCGATCGAGGGCCGCAAGGGCAACATCGCGCTCGACCGACGGGCCGAGGAGGGGCGGGCGCTCGCCTTCGGGACCGACCCGGGCTGGTCGGAGGTCCTGGCGCCGCTGTTCGCCGGCGCAGATGGGCCGCCATCGGAGGAGCTGGTGCGCGGGGTGGCGGCGGCGCTCAAGGCGTGGCCGTGGGGGCGGCGACCCACGTGGGTCACCTGGGTGCCGTCGCGCGCTCGCCCGCTCCTGATCGAGGGACTGGCCTCCCGCATCGCCGAGGTCGGGCACCTGGAGCTGGTCGACGCCGTCCGGCGCATCCGGCCCGATGCGCCGCCGCAGGACGCCATGGACAACTCGGCCACCCAGGCGGCCAACGTGCTCGACGCCTTCGCCTTCGGCCGCGCCGACGGGGGCGACCTGCCTTCGGGGCCGGGCCTGGTCTTCGACGACGTGCTGCGCTCGGGCTGGACCATGGCGGTGGTGGCCGACGGGCTCCGGTCGGCCGGGTCCGGCCTCATCCTGCCGTTCGCCCTGTGGCGGCGCCCCTGACCGGCGTCCCGGGACCGATGCGCTGGCCGACGGCTCGACCGGCTCCCTACGGTGGCGCCGATGCCGGTCCGCTGCGTGGCGTTCGACGCCGACGACACCCTCTGGGACTTCACCACGGCCATGGGGCAGGGGCTCGCGCTCGCCGTGGCCGCAGCCCAGCAGCGGGGACCCGACGCCACCGGGGCGCTCACGGTCGACGACCTCGTCGCCCGCTTCGACGCGCTGTACGCGCTGCACGTGGCCGAGGAGAAGCCGGGTCGCCACATCGGCGAGCTGCGCGGCGAGTCCTTCGCCCAGGCGCTGGCCGACCTCGGGGTCGACGATCCGGGGCTCGTCGAGCACATGGCCGAGGTGTACTTCGAGCACCGCCACGGGAGCCTGCCGCTCTTCGCCGAGACGGCTGCGGTGCTGGCCGAGCTCGGGCGGGAGCACCTGCTGGGGCTGGTCACCAACGGCAACACCGACGCCGAGCGCAGCGGGCTGGCCGGCACCTTCGACTTCCGCCTGGCCGCCGACGACATCGGGCGGCGCAAGCCCGACCCCCGGCTGTTCCACATGGCGGCGGCCGCGGCCGACTGCCGCCCCAGCGAGCTGGTCTACGTGGGCGACCACCCGGTGAACGACGTCGCCGCACCGCAGGCGGCCGGCTGCCGGGGCGTGTGGATCAACCGGTCCGGCCTCCCCGTGCCGCCGGGGATCGAGCCCGATGCCGTCATCGCCGACCTGACCGAGCTGCCCGCGGTGATCGCCCGGTTCGATGCGGAGGAGCGGGCCGCCGCAGCCAGCGTCGGGGTGGGTCCGCACCCGCGCCCCTGGCCCGACGACGACCGGCTCGACCCCGCCCTGCTGGCCGAGGGCGACCGCCGCAACGTGGTCGACCGCTACCGGTACTGGTCCGAGGCGGCCATCGTGGCGGACCTCGACCGGAGCCGGTTGCCGGTGCACGTGGCCGTGGAGAACTGGCAGCACGACCTGAACATCGGGACCGTCGTCCGCAACGCCAACGCCTTCAACGTGGCCGGCGTGCACATCGTGGGCCGCCGCCGGTGGAACCGGCGCGGGGCCATGGCCACCGACCGGTACCTGACCGTCACGCCGCACCCGTCGGTGGAGGCGTTCGCGGCCTGGGCGGCGGAACGGGACCTCCCGCTGGTGGGCATCGACAACGTCCCTGGGTCGGTCCCGCTGGAGGATGCGCCGCTGCCGACACCGTGCGTCCTGGTGCTGGGTCAGGAGGGGCCGGGCCTCTCGGCGGCGATGCAGGCCGCCTGCGACGAGATCCGCTCGATCACCCAGCACGGCTCCACCCGCTCGCTCAACGCCGGGGTGGCGTCGGGCATCGCCCTGCACTGGTGGGCGCAGGGCCGCAGGTAGCGGGTCCCTCGGGCCGGCGCGACCGTTGCGGCTTGGCCTCGGGGGCGTCCGGTTCCGTAGCGTTGGACCGTGGCCAGCAACTCGGACAGCAAGCAGAAGCGCGCTCGCCAGAACCGCGCCCAGCGCGAAGCGCGCCAGGCACGGGCGAAGGCGGCGTCGGTCCCGGCCGACGAGCGCCGCGCGAAGTACGCCTCCGGCACCACCACCGATGCGCCTGCGAAGAAGTCGCGCGGCGCCGAGCGCGCCCCTCGCGAGCGGCCGATCCGGCCCGGCGACACGCCGGTCGACCTCGACACGCTGCAGGGCAACTGGTTCCAGAAGCGGAACCACGTGCCGGGCGGGCGCCAGGTCATGACCGGCGCCCTGCTGACCATCATCATCACGGCGCTCACGCTCATCAACAAGTACCCGGACCCCGATGCCACCGGTGATGCCCGCAAGAAGCTGACCCACACCTTCAGCGAGTACTGGGGGCCCAAGGGCTACGTCCTGGTCGCCGTCCCGCTGGTGGCGATGCTGGTGGCGTCGTGGTTCATCACCTCGCCGATCCGGCGCCGGGTCTGGACCATCTGCGCCTTCGTGTCGTCGGTCGGCATCGTCTTCGGCATCCCTTACGCGTTCCCGGTGGGCTTCCTGGTCTACGCCGGCATGCGGGCCAACAAGATCGAGGGTCCGGTCCCGGGATCCCGTGCGGCCCGGGCGATGGAGGCCCGCCAGGAGGCGGCTCAGGCCAAGGCGAGCGAGGCGTCGGAGGACGACGAGGACGACGCGTAGCGCGCGTCATCCCTGCTCGGCGTCGGGAACAACCGTTCCTCTTGACGCGCCCGGACGGGAGGAGGAAGGTGACGGTGCATCCAGGCTCTCGGGTCTGGACACGAGAAACCGTTCTCGTCCTGTGAGGAGGTGTGACCACACCGTGAGGCTCACCGATCACCTGGAGCGTTCGCCTCCGGGCTGACGCCGAGAGGCACCCCGGCCGATCCGTGCGGCGCCGCCACCCGTTCCCATCACGGACCGCGGATGCGCTTCGGAGTCGACGCTCGCCGTCCTCCCCGCTCGCCACCGGGCCCGTCCACACATGCGGCGGGAGCGGTCCCGCACCGATCGACACACACAGGACATCCCGTCAGGACGTCGCTCCACCCGCGACGGCCTGGCGGGATGTTCGCGTTCGCGTCGGGACGTCGGCGTCAGCCGGTACCGTGGCTCGCCGTGACCGGCCAACTCCGCCTCCTCACCATCCACGCCCACCCCGACGACGAGGCCTCCAAGGGCGCCGCCACGGTGGGCCGCTACGTCGCCGAGGGGGTCGAGGCCACGCTCGTGTGCTGCACGGGCGGCGAGGCCGGCGACATCTTGAACCCGGCGATGGACCGGCCGGAGGTCAAGGAGAACATGGCGGCGGTCCGCCGGGCGGAGCTCGATGCGTCGGCCGAGGCCATCGGCTTCCGCGAGGTGATCATGCTCGGCTACCGGGACTCGGGGATGCCCGACTCGCCGGAGAACGCCGACCCCCGCTGCTTCGCCCGGGCCCCCGAGGACGAGGCCGTCGGTCGGCTGGTGGCCGCCATCCGGCGGGTGCGGCCCCAGGTGATCATCACCTACGGCGACGAGCAGAGCGGCTACCCGCACCCGGACCACCTGCGGGTGCACGACATCTCGATCATCGCCTGGGAGGCCGCCGGCGACCCGGACCGGTTCCCCGACGCGGGCGAGCCGTGGACGCCGTCGAAGCTCTACTACTCCACCTGGGCCCGAGCGCGGTTCACGGCGCTGCACGAGGCCTTCCTGGCCAACGACCTGGAGTCCCCGTTCGACCAGAAGTGGTTCGACCGCCCCTCCCAGGACCACAAGATCACCACCCGGGTCGACATCACGGGCTACTACCCGATCCGCAGCGCGGCGCTGCGGGCGCACGCCACCCAGATCGACCCGGACGAGCGGTTCTGGTTCGGTCTCAGCGACGAGATCGCCGAGGCGGCCTACCCGTTCGAGGACTTCGAGCTGGCCGACAGCCGGGTGCCCACGGCCCTGCCCGAAGACGACCTGTTCACCGGGCTCCGGGCGGAGGTGGCGGGTTGAGCACGTACCTGAGCGCCGAGTGGATCGATGCGGGGCCCTGCGACCCGGCGGCGGAGGCGCTGGCGGCCAGCGGCGGGTCGGGCACGGTGGCCCGGGTCGTGACCGGCGCACCCGACGGCGAGGCCCGCTTCACCGCCCGCATCGCCGACGGCTCGGTGGCCTACGAGCCCGGTGTGGCCGACGAGGTGGACCTCAGCCTCACCGACACCTACGCCAACGCGGTCGACATCCTCACCGGCACCGTCGACCCCAACGCCTTGTTCATGCGGGGCCGCACCAAGGTGGCCGGCAGCACCCGCGTG
>CALANQ010000385.1 GCA_937926025.1 uncultured Acidimicrobiales bacterium | reverse complement strand
ACGTCCAGCCATCCACCTCGCCACCGGTTGCACCAGCGACCGGGACGCGCACGGCGACCTCGGTGGTCGGCGAGGCTCCGCTCCTAGGTCTGAGGATCCGGAAGCCAGGCGGGGCGATGACGACTTTGCGCGCCGAGAGCGACGGACAGGCGGTCATCATCAACTTCTGGGCGTCCTGGTGCGCACCGTGCATCGCCGAGATGCCGATCCTGGAACGGGTGTCGCGACGTCGACCGGACGTGAGGGTCATCGGGATCAACGAACTCGACCAGCCCGACGCAGCCAAGGCCATGGCCGTCCGCACGAGGATCACCTACCCGTGGTTGCTCGATTCCACGGGTGAGGTTGGACGAGCAGCGGAGACCGTCAACCTTCCGACCACGCTCCTGCTACGACCCGATGGCAGCATCGGCGCCACCAAGGTCGGAGCCTTCGCATCCACCGCGGACCTCCAACACTGGATCGACCGGGCCACGCCGTAGCGGTCCCGCGCACGCACGCGAGACCCGAGATCCGGCATGCACCCACGCGATCCTTGGCCTACCTGTGGGTTCGCGCCTGCACGCACACGGTCTTCGATGCTCCGACGAGCGAGTGGTACTGCCGGGCGACCTGGGCGCGGTCGTGCGGGGAGATGGGTCTGCCGACGATCGCAAGCAGCTCACGTCGGACCGCTGCTGCGGTGGACCGTGCTGTCGCTGGTGCGCCGCGCACGAACGCCGGGCTGAACACGAGGTCTGCGACGTCACGGCCGTTCCCGCCCAGATCGGCACGCCTCGCGTGGCCGATGATGTGATCGATGTCCAGGTCGGTCGCGTAGCAGAAGGCCCAGCGATCGGCGTCGACCTCAGGAGTTGCGTGTCGCGGGTGGGTGAGCATCCACCCTGTGGCCACGATCAACATCACCAGGCCGATGACGACCCCCTCGATCGCCCCTCCTCTGGAGGAGGACGACATGGATCAGCGCCCACCGCAGACGTGCTCGAGGAGCGTCACGAGGTGGTGAAGTTGGATGGTGGACCCTCCGATGGTCAGCACCATGATCGAGGTTGCGACGGCGAGGCCGGTGCCGGTGCCAAGGATGTTGCGCTTCGGGTCGACGAGCGCCTCGACACGAGCGGGCACGGCGGAGGCCGCCATCGCCATCCGCGGATGCCGGTGACCATTCGACGCCAGCGCAGCCTTGGCGATGGCACGAGCCACGAGGAGCCTGTCACCCGTCGACCGGACCGAATCCTCGTCTGCCCACCGTTCCGTGCCGAACCGCACCTGACGGGCGAGCGGACGAAGAGCGGGGAGGACGGCTGACGCGAGATCGGACGCTCCGAGGTACCAATGATGACGGTTTCGCAGGTGCGCTCGTTCATGGGCCCAGAGAACTGACCGTTCACCGTCGTCGAGGGCGTCGATCATCCCACGGGACACGACGATGCCGCCCCGCCGCCCAGGAACGGCGAACGCAGTCGGCTCCTCGCACTCGAGCACCAGCACGCCGTCGTCTCCGCACGCCGGGAGGCGACGACGATGGGCCACCGTCCTCCGGATGCAACGGACCAGCGCGGCCGTCGATGCCGCGAGCAGCACGGCCGCGGCGACGCCGATGGACCAGGCCACGTGCCGGTCGGCGAGGTAGAGGTTCGGGCACCACGCGAGCCAGCGATCGATGCTCGTGACCTCAGCCAAGGCGCCGAGGACGAGGGCAAGCAACGCCCACATCCAGGCAGCCGCGGCAGCTACACAGGCCACGGCGAGGGTCTGCGTCGCGATCTCGGGTCGAAGCCGCCGCTGGGCCACCGCTGCGGCTGCCGCGGCCACCATGGCCACGACGAACGGCAGGGCGAAGGTCACCGGCACCTCACGTGCTCCGCTCGAGCAGCGCGCGGAGCACGGCCTCATCGCCGGGCTCGAGATCTTCGACGAAGCGGCTGAGCGAAGCTTCTCGATCTCGTGCGAAACCGAGCGCGTCGGACATCCGCGCCGCGATCACTTCAGACTCGGTCCGAAGAGGCCGGTAGCGAAATGCCCGGCCTTCCTTGGCTCGATCGAGCAGGCCCTTGTTCCAGAGTCGGTTCATGATCGTCATGACGGTCGTGTAGGCCAGGTCGCCATCGAGGCGCTCCAGCACATCACGGGGCGTCAGGCCCTCCGGCTCGGACCAGATCTGCTCGAGGACCTCTGACTCCAGGGCACCCATCGGTCGTCGCTTCGCATTCATCTGGTGTCCTCCATCGCATCCACGGTAGCGACCGGTCCGGCCGAAGGTGGTGCCGGGTGGACCTGCCCCGGCGGCGGAACCGGGACAGATCCACCCGACGATCATGAGTTGTCGAGGAGCCCCTGCATCGTCTCGATCTCCGCCTTCTGGGCCTTCACGATGGCCTTCGCGAGTGCGATCGCCTCCGGGTTCTTCCCCTTCGAGATCTCGGTGTTGGCCATCTCGATCGCGCCGTTGTGATGCTCGATCATCATGGTGAGGAACATGGTGTCGAAGTCCGCACCCGAGGCCGCCTCCATGTCGCTCATCTGCGCGTCGGACATCATCCCGGCCATGTCCATCGAGCCCATCCCGGACATCTGGGTCGGCTGATCCCAATCCTTCAGCCACCCCGTCAGCGTGGTGATCTCAGGATCCTGTGCAGCCTTGATCTGAGCGGCAAGGTCCTTCACCTGCTGCGACGAGGCCCGGTCAGCCGCCAGGCCGGCCATCCCGTCCGGGGTTGGGTGTCGACAGTGATCGCGGACGCCGGTGGGCGTTGTCA
>CALANQ010000384.1 GCA_937926025.1 uncultured Acidimicrobiales bacterium | reverse complement strand
ACGGCGTCGACATCTACGGCGAGGACCAGTCCTCCACCAAGACCCGGTCGCGCATCGGCATGGTGTTCCAGAAGCCGAACCCGTTCCCGGCGATGAGCATCGCGGACAACGTGCTGGCCGGCCTGAAGCTCACCGGGCGCAAGGCCGACGACCCCGATGAGCTGCTCCAGCTCTCGCTCGAGCGCGCCGGCCTGTGGAACGAGGTCAAGAACCGCCTGCGGGAGCCGGGCGGCGCCCTCTCGGGCGGCCAGCAGCAGCGCCTGTGCATCGCCCGGGCCCTGGCCGTGACACCGGAGCTGCTCCTCATGGACGAGCCCTGCTCCGCCCTGGACCCGACGTCGACGCGGCGCATCGAGGAGACCATCGCCGAGATCGCCCACGACGTCACCGTCGTGATCGTCACCCACAACATGCAGCAGGCGGCCCGCGTCTCGGACCAGTGCGCCTTCTTCCTGGCCGCGGAGGGGACCCCGGGCCACATCGTGGAGGCCGGGCCCACCGACATCATCTTCAACAACCCGGCCGATCCCCGGACGGCGGACTACGTGAACGGACGGTTCGGCTGATGCGCAAGCTCCTCGCCGCGGTGGCGGTCACCTTCGCCGCCGCCCTGACCCTGCCGGTCGCTCCCGCGTCGGCGGAGACCCTGCCCGCCGTGAACGGGGCCGGCTCCACCTGGTCCCAGAACGCGCTGGACCAGTGGCGGGCCGATGTCACCCGGCTCGGCCTGCGGGTCAACTACCAGGGCACCGGGTCCACCTCGGGTCGCCAGCTGTTCCAGCAGGGCCAGCTCGACTACGCCGTCTCGGAGATCCCGTACCAGCCCGGGGAGACCAAGCCGTCGTTCAACTTCGTCTACCTGCCGATCGTGGCCGGCGGCACCTCGGTGATGTACCGGGTGAAGGGCACCAACGGCCAGCAGATCACCAACCTGCGGATGAGCTCCAACCTCACCGCCAAGATCTTCACCCGGAAGATCACCAAGTGGAACGACCCGGCCATCGCCAAGGAGAACCCGGGCGTCTCGCTCCCCAGCAAGGACATCACCGTGGTGGTCCGCTCCGACGGGTCGGGCACCTCGTACCAGTTCTCGGCCTACCTCCAGAACCGGGAGCCGGCGCTCTGGAGCGAGTTCGCCCGGGCCAACAACATCCCGAACCAGCCCACCTCCAACTGGCCGACGCTGACCGGTGCCTCGGCCCAGCCGTACTCGGACGGCGTGGCCAACTACGTGGCCCGCGGCGACGGCGCCATCACCTACGTGGAGGCCTCCTACGCCATCGAGCGCAAGGTGCCGGTGGCCGCCATCCGGAACCAGGCCGGCAACTACGTGCTGCCCACCTCGGACAACGTGGCCAAGGCGCTCACCCAGGCCCGCCTCAACCCGGACCGCACCCAGGTGCTGACGGGCGTGTACACCGCCGGCGGCCAGTCGTACCCGATCTCGTCGTACTCCTACATGCTGGCCAAGACCAGCAACATCGATGAGGGCAAGGGCAAGGCCATCTCGCAGTTCGTGTACTACTTCGCCTGCGCCGGTCAGAAGAAGGCGGCGCCGCTCGGCTACTCGCCGCTGCCCACCAACCTGGTGAAGGCGGCCTTCGAGGCCATCGTCAACGTGCCCGGCGCCAGCAAGCCCCCCGTCATCGCCCCCGCCACCTGCCCGAACCCGTACGTGACCGGGTCCACCACCGTGGCCGGCGGCAACGACACGCCCACCACCACCGCCCCCACGAACGGCGGCGGCACCAAGGGCGGCGGGACGAACGGCGGTGGCGCCACGGGTGGCGGCGCCAACGGCGGCTCCGGCACTAGCGGCGGG
>CALANQ010000383.1 GCA_937926025.1 uncultured Acidimicrobiales bacterium | reverse complement strand
TCCGCGACACCGGATGCCGTGGGCTCGATCCTCGTCGGCGTGCTGCTCGCCGTCATCTCGTTCCTGCCGCTGCTCAAGCGCAGCGACGACGAGCCCGCCGATCCGTGGGACGGGCTCACCCTGGAGTGGCTGGCCCCGACGCCGCCCCCGCTCGCCAACTTCGTCGACGACCTCCCGGTCATCACCTCGGCGGAGCCGCTCATCGACCTGCGTGAGGAGAAGTGATGGCCTCCAGCGCCGCACTGGCCCTTCCCCCGGCCGCCCCGCCCGCCCGGCCCCGAGTCCTGCTCGTGGGCACGGCGCTCGCCGTCGCCGGCACGGTGATGGCGTTCGCCGGGCTCATCGGCGTCTACCTCGCGCAGCGCCACGCCGTCCTCGCCCAGGGCGGGACCTGGCTGCCCGACGGCACGAGCCTCCCGCTCACCCCGGGCACCATCGGCATGGCCACCATGGCGCTCTCGGGCGTCACCATCTGGTGGGCCGTCGACGCCGTCGGCCGCAACGACCGCCCCTCCGCCTACCTGGCGCTGGGCATCACCATCATGTTCGGCCTGGCCGTCATCAACGCCACCACCTTCCTCTACAAGGAGATGGGCCTGGCGGTGAACTCCAAGCCGGGGCTCCTGATCTACACCGTCACCGGCGCCCACCTGGCCATGATCGTGGCCGGGCTGGTGTACGCCGTCGTCATGACCTTCCGCACGCTGGGCGGCGAGTACCAAGGGCGAGACCGTGAAGGCCTCGTCTCCGCCGCCGTCTTCTGGTACGCGACCATCGGCGTCTACGCCGTGATCTGGTACGCGATCTACGTCACGAAGTAAGGGCCGCTGATGTTCAAGACCGGATCCAAGTTCCTGTACGGCGTCTCGGCCTTCGGCTTCGTCGGGGCGATCATCTACTCCATCGCCACCAGCAGCGGTTCGCTCACCGGCGACAACGCCGTCGACAAGGTGCTCGGCCCGCTGACCCTCGGCTACAAGGGCGGTGTCGGCGACCACGTCGGCTTCACCATCCTGGTGGTCCTGGCGGCGACGTCGTTCTTCCTGGCCGTGATGCTGGCCGCCATCCGCGACGGCGACGCCGAAGCGGCGGCGCAGGTCGTCGGGCTCGAGACCGTGCCCGAGGTCGCCGCCCCCGCTGCGGTCAACTACTGGCCCGTGGTCGCCGCCTTCTCGGCCGCTTCGGTGGTGCTCGGCTTCGCCGTCGACTCGTCGCTGTTCGTCATCGGCGCCGTCGGCCTCACCATCGCCACCGCCGAGTGGGCCATCTCGGCCTGGGCCGACCGCATCACCGGCGATCCGGAGGTCAACGCCTCGATCCGCAACCGGATGATGCGCCCCATCGAGATCCCGATCGGCGCCGTCATCGGCATCGGGATCTTCGTGCTGGCCATCTCCCGCATCCTCCTCGCCATCCCGAAGACCGGCTCGTACCTGGTGTTCGGCCTGGTCCCCGCCATCATCTTCGGTGTCGGCATCCTCATCGTGATGAAGCCGAAGCTGTCGAAGTCGGTCATCGCCGGACTGCTGCTGTTCGGCGGCGTGGCGGTGCTGGCCGGTGGCGTGGCGGCGGCCATCGCCGGCGAGCGGGAGCACGAGGGCGGCGAGCACAAGGAAGAGTCCGGCGAGCACGGCGGCCGCATCGCGGTGCCGCTCCCCGAACCCAGCCAGACCGTGATCCGGGTGGCCAACTGATGGAAGGTCGAACGAACATGACCGGGCGAGCCCGCTCCTCCTTCGCCAAGGCGTCCGCGCTGGCCGTCGGCCTGCTGCTGTTCGCGGTCGGCTGTGCGTCCAACGCCCCGCAGGACACCCTCAAGCCCGAAGGCCCCCAGGCCAAGCAGATCGACAACCTGGCGTTCCCGGTCTTCGTCATCGCCATCCTCGTCGGCATCGCCGTGATGGTGGCCACGCTGTTCGTCGTCGCCAAGTACCGCAAGCGCAAGGACGACGACGGCGACGAGTTCCCGGCGCAGGTCCACGGCAACTTCAAGGCCGAGATCGCCTGGACCATCGCCCCGGCCGTGCTGCTCGCCGCCGTGGCCGTTCCCACCGTGTTCACGGTGTTCGACCTGGCCAAGAAGCCCTCGCCCGAGGCGCTCACCGTCGAGGTGTACGGCCAGCAGTGGTGGTGGGAGTACCGCTACAACTTCGATGTCGACGGCGACGGCAAGGTCGATCAGATCATCACCGCCAACGACCTGGTCGTCCCGACCAACCGGCCCATCGCCCTGCGCATCATGAGCCGTGACGTCATCCACTCCTGGTGGGCCCCGGCGCTCAACGGCAAGAAGGACGCCGTGCCCGGACGCGTGCACCCGCTCACCATCGAGGCGCCCGAGGCCAAGGAGTACATCGGTCAGTGCACCGAGTTCTGCGGCCTCTCCCACGCCGAGATGCGCATCAAGGTCGTGGGCATGTCCCCCGACGACTTCCAGGCCTGGGCCGAGAAGCAGATCGTGCCGTTCGAGGCGCCCGAGGGCGAAGCCGCCAACGCCGGCTGGTCCACCTTCGCCAGCCAGTGCACGTCCTGCCACCGCATCACCGGCATGACCGATCCGTCGGATCCCGAGTCCGGGAAGCTCTTCGAGTACCCGCCGGTCGTCAACCAGGTGGCCGGCGAGGTGCCGAACCTCACCAAGCTCATGACCCGCACCACCTTCGCCGGTGCCAAGTTCAACCTGCGCCTCGACACCAAGGAGTGCGAGGCCCTCGGCGAGAACTGGGCATCCACGGAGGAGGGCCTCAAGAAGTGCTTCAACCGTGAGCAGTTCGAGGCCTGGCTGCGCAACGCCCCGGCCGAGAAGGCCATGGACCCGGGCGAGGCACCCAGCCCCCACAGCCGCGGCATGAACAACTTCAACCTGACCGAAGACCAGATCGACGACCTGGTCGCCTTCTTCATCACCCTGCAGTAGGAACGAGCACGTCATGACAGCCATCGACGGTCCCCTCGCTCTGGGAGCGGGCGACGAGGTCAAGTCCCGCCCCGGCGGCGTCTTCGCCCGTCCGTCCTCGTCCACCACCGGCTGGCGCAGCTGGGTCACCACGGTCGATCACAAGAAGATCGGCATCATGTACGGCGCCGCCGCGCTGTTCTTCTTCCTGATCGGCGGCTTCGAGGCCCTGCTGATCCGCCTGCAGCTCGCCACCCCCGACGGCAAGCTGCTCAGCGCCGACCTGTACAACCAGGTGTACACGATGCACGGCACGACCATGATCTTCCTGGTCGTCATGCCCATCGGTGCGGCGTTCATGAACTACCTCATGCCGCTGCAGATCGGCGCCCGAGACGTGGCGTTCCCCCGCATGAACGCCCTCTCCTTCTGGGTGTTCCTGTTCGGTGGCGTCGTCCTGAACTCCAGCTGGCTCCTCGGCGGCGGCGCCGACGGCGGCTGGTTCAACTACGCCCCCAACAACGGCGTCATCTTCTCGCCGAGCCACGGCATCGACTTCTGGAACATGGGCCTGCTGCTCACCGGCATCTCGTCGCTGGTCGGTGCGGTCAACCTGATCACCACGGTGCTCAACATGCGGGCGCCCGGCATGACCCTCATGAAGATGCCGGTCTTCACCTGGATGAGCCTGGTCACGCAGTTCCTGCTGCTGTTCGCCATCCCGGTGCTCACGGCCGCCCAGTTCCTGCTCATGTTCGACCGGCTCTTCGGGGCGCAGTTCTTCAACGTGAGCCAGGGCGCCGACCCGCTGCTGTGGGAGCACCTGTTCTGGATCTTCGGGCACCCGGAGGTCTACATCATGATCCTCCCGGCGTTCGGCGTGGTCTCCGAGATCATCCCGGTCTTCGCCCGCAAGCCGATCTTCGGCTACCCGTTCATGGTCTTCTCGGGCATCGCCATCGGCTTCATGGGCTGGGGCGTGTGGGCCCACCACATGTTCGCCTCGGGCGTCGGTCCCATCTCGGTGGCCGCCTTCTCCGTGTCGACCATGTTCATCGCCGTGCCCACCGGCGTGAAGATCCTCAACTGGCTGGCCACCATGTGGGGCGGCAAGCTCACGTTCTCGGCGCCGATGATGTACTCGATCGGCCTGGTCACGATGTTCACCATCGGCGGCCTCTCCGGCGTGACCCACGCCGTCGCCCCTGCTGACACCCAGCAGACCGACACCTACTACATCGTCGCCCACTTCCACTACGTGCTCTTCGGCGGCGCCCTCTTCGGCTTCGTCGGCGGCTGGTACTTCTGGTGGCCGAAGGTGTTCGGCTACCGGCTCAGCGAGCTCCACGGCAAGATCAACTTCTGGATCCTGCTCATCGGCTTCAACCTGACCTTCGGCCCGATGCACATCCTCGGCCTGCAGGGCATGCCCCGCCGGACCTACACCTACCGCGACGGCTACGGCTTCAACCTGTGGAACTTCGTGTCCACGGTCGGCGCCTTCACCATCGCCGTGTCGTTCCTCTACTTCTTCTGGAACATCTTCTCCAGCTACAAGAAGGCCAAGAAGGCGGCCGGGGGCAAGGGCCACAAGCTCACCCAGCCGGCCGACCCGTGGGACAGCCGTTCGCTGGAGTGGATGATCCCCAGCCCGACGCCGGTCCACAACTTCGACGTCACGCCCACGGTCCAGTCGCTCGACGAGTTCTGGCACCGCAAGTACGGCGAGGACGAGAACGGCCGCCTGGTGCGCATCGCCGCCACCGAGGACGTCGTCCAGAAGGGCGACGCCAAGAACGTGCACCTGCCGTCGCCGTCGTACTACCCGATCGTGCTGGCGTTCGGCCTGCCCTGGATCACCTGGGGCCTGATCTACAACCTGTGGTTCTGCGCCTTCGGTGCGATCTTCGTCCTGGCCGGCATCTACGGCTGGATCATGGAGCCCTCCACCGACCCGTCCGACGGCCACAGCCACGACGACGAGCACGACGACGACCCCAGCGGTGACGAAGCCCCCGAGGCCGGCGCCGACGACCCGAGCGGCGAGGCCGCTCCTACCGAGGAGGCTGCGCTCGTTGACTGATCTCGCTGGTGCGCTGAAGGAGGAGCTCGTCGGTCACGACCACGAGCACGTCACCTCCACCGGCATCTCGAACGAGAAGCTGGCCATGTGGGCCTTCCTCGGCTCGGAGTGCCTGCTGTTCGGTGGCCTCATCTCCACCTTCATCCTCTACAAGACCCGGGCCGCCGACGGCGAGACCCCGCACGAGCTCTACGACATCCTCTTCACGTCGATCTCGTCGTTCGTGCTGCTGATGAGCTCGCTCACCATGGTGCTGGCCGTCTCGGCCATCCAGCGCAAGGACCTGCGGGCCATGCGCGGCTGGCTCTGCACCACCGCCCTCCTCGGCGTGGTCTTCATCTCGGGCCAGGTGTACGAGTTCACCGAGTTCCTCAACGAGGGCTACGGCTTCACCCACAGCCCGGCCTGGTCGGCCTTCTACACGCTGACGGGCTTCCACGGCGTCCACGTGACGCTCGGCATCGTCATGCTGCTCTCCACGGCGGCGCTCTCGTTGAAGGGCACCGTCGGCGAGCACAATCCGGAATCGGTGGAGATCGTCGGTCTCTACTGGCACTTCGTCGACGTGGTGTGGGTCGTGATCTTCACCGTCGTCTACCTGATCAAGTAAGGGACTGGACATGAGCGACACCGCCCCCGTCGCCGGGGATGTGCACCCCGACCTCGCGGATCACCCCGGCGAGCACGCCTCGGACCGCCTGTTCGTCAAGGTCTTCCTGGGCCTCGTCCTGGTGACCGCCCTCGAGGTGGCCTGGGCCTACATGCCCTGGGAAGACAGCGACAGCCGAGCCTGGACCGCCGTCTACTGGGGCGGGCTGCTGTTGATGATGGGCTTCAAGTTCTTCATCATCGCCGGCTACTTCATGCACCTGCGCTTCGACAACAAGCTGCTCCAGCGGGTGTTCTACGCCGGCGTCGTGCTGGCCGTGGCGGTCTACATGATCGCCCTCACCACCTTCCAGCTCTTCAGCAACAAGCCCCCGGGGTTCACCCCGTGAGCTGAGCTCTCTGTGCTTCCGAGGCGCCCTCCGGGGCGCCTCGGTCGCGTCCGGGGCTAGGTTCGGACATCCGGCGTCCGGCGGAAAGGAACCGACGTGGACACGACCATGTACGCGGTGCTCGGCGCACCGGCCGATGCCTCGGAATCGCAGCTGAAGGCGGCCTACGAGGCCCGCCTCGCCGACCTCGAACGGGAGGAGGCGACCGACCCGGGTCCGGTGGCCCGGGACGCGATCCGGGCGGCTCGCTCCCGGGTGGAGGAGGCGTGGGAGATCCTGAGCGACCCGAAGCAGCGCCTCCGCTACGACCTCCTGATCGCCATGGAGGAGCGGCCGGCTCCGGTCGACCCCGCGCCGGCCGCCACCCCCGGGCCCGCCGGCACCCCCGGACCGGCGCCCGTGCACCACGACCAGCCGGTGCCCGTCGCCCCCGACCCGCAGGCCCCGCCGCCCACGCACCACCTGCCCCCTCCTCCGCCGCCGACGGACCCGCGTCGCCCGCCGCACTCCGGCGAGTGCCAGCTGTGCGGCTCCACGCCCGCCACCCACCTCGAGTTCCGCCGCGAGACGGGTCTGCTGCTGGTGCGCCAGCGGCGCCTCGTCGAGGGCTCCTACTGCCGCGACTGCGGCCTGTCCCTGTTCCGCGAGACCACCGACAAGACCCTGATGACCGGGTGGTGGGGCTTCATCAGCTTCTTCGTCAACTGGCTCACCATCGCCCGCAACGTCGCCGGGCGCCTGGCCATCCGGAACCTCGCCGCCCCGACGCCGAACCCCGACGTCAACGCCCCGCTGCCGGCCCCGCTCGACCCGGGCAAGCCGCTGTTCCGCCGCTTCGGCCCCTACGTGGTGGTGCTCATCGCCTTCGCCGTCTTCGCCCTGTTCGCGTTCGCCGGGGATCCGGAGCCCACCATCGAGCCCGGCGAGGAGGTCGGCACCTGCCTGGACCTCTCCACCGACCTGCAGCGCATCGAGGACGTGGTCCCGTGCGACGGCGACGAGGACGCCACGGTCATCTCGGTGATCGCCCTGGACCAGAGCTGCCCGTCGGCCACCATCCGCTTCCAGAACGACGAACAGGCCTTCTGCCTCCGGCTCTCCTGAGCCCGCGGGCCGGCCTGTGGGAGGATGAGGCGGATGAGGCGGACGGGGCGGCGAGCGGGGCCGGTGGCGGTGACGGCCATGAGCGGCCTGCTCCTGGTGGCGTGCGGCGGGGTGACCGCCGACGACGCCTGCGGCGGCCGACCCTCCGAGCGCCCGCCCCAGCGGACCGTCGAGGTGCCGCACCGCGGCCCCGCCCAGGTCCCGGGTGAGGTGACGGACGACCCGGTCCCTCGGCTGGTCGTGCAGCTCACCAACAGCCAGCCCGACGCCGAGCGGCTCCGCCTCGCGTTCGACGGGCGCCGCGCGCTCGACGTCGACCTGCCCCGGTATGCGGCCTGCGGGAACGGGCCCGCCGTGTTCTCCGTGGGCTACGACCTGGAGCCGGGACCCGTCGACGTCGAACTCGACACCCAGGGCGAGGCGACGACCACCACCATCGAGGTCCCCGAGACCGGAACCATCTGGGCCGTCATCCAGGTCCAGGACGAACGGGACTGGGCCGAGGTCGAGACGTTCGACTCGCGGCCCAGCTGGGGCTGACCCGCCGCCCGGCGCTACGAGTACCAGATGATGTCGTCGAAGCCGTTGCCGTCGTAGTCGCCGACCACCGGGGTGGCCACGCCGCTGGCGGTGGTGGTGACGCTGGTCTGGCGACCGGAGCGGGTCACCGACGTCCAGATGTAGTCCGGTCCGGAACCGGGCGTGTACCAGAAGATCTCGTCGGTCCCATCGCCGTCGAAGTCGCCGGCGAAGGGCCGGTAGTCCTTCTTGGTGACCTTCGTCGGGACCGAGGTGTAGGTGGCGCCGGCGCCGTACCACCAGATGTAGTCGGCCTTGGCGCCGGGCCCGTACCAGAACAGGTCGTCGGCGCCGTTGCCGTCGAAGTCTCCGACGATGGGCCGGTAGTTGCCGACGATCCGCAGCGGCGTGCTGACCGGCGAGCCGTTGCTGAAGCGCCACAGGCTGTCGGGAGCGTCGCCCGGGGCGAACCAGATGATGTCGGTGTCGCCGTCGCCGTCGAAGTCGCCGGGCAGCGGGATGGCCGCACCGTTGACCGACAGGTCCCGGGACGTGAAGCCGCCATCGGCCGTGGCCAGCCAGATCTGGTCGTTGCGGGCGTTGGGCTCGTAGTTGGCGCTGCCCACCTGGTTGCGGTCGGCCACCTTCGGGTTGCCGCCAGGCTGGTACCAGTAGATGTCCCCGCGGCCGTCGCCGTTGAAGTCGCCCGGCACCGGCAGGAACGAACCGGCCTGCGCGGCAGCGGCGCTGGCGAACCGGCCCGGGGTCGCCGTGCCGTTCCAGCGGGCATCGGCGCCGTCCCAGGTGCCGTACCAGTAGACGTCGTCGTAGCCGTCGCCGTTGAAGTCCCCGGAGGCCGGGGTGTACGTCCCGCCCACCGACACGGTGCTTCGGGTGGAGGCCAACCCGGATCGGTAGGACCAGACGGAGTCGCCGCCGGCGCCGCCGCTCAGATCCCGGCGGATCACGCTGACCCGGGCGTTCAGGCCAGTCCCGGTCACCTTCAGCTCCGCCGTGTGCGGGACCCGGCGCGCCCCGGCCACCGACGATCGGTTCCAGGCGTGGTACATCGCGATGAACCGGCCGCGCTGATCGGCCAGCCCGTCGGCACCGCCGGGGCCCCACGCCCCCGACACCGACCGCATCAGCGGTGACGACGACGGGCGCCGGCACGGACCGAGGGGGCCGGAGCAGACGGCGTACCCGGTGGCGTAGCTCGGGCTGTTCCAGTTGTTGCCGGAGTAGAGCAGGACGTACGCCCCGTTGATGTAGGTCATCGACGGGTTCTCGATGGTGGTGGCCTCCCAGCTGCCGGCCTGGTTGACCAGCAGCTCGCGGGCCGTGGAGCCCGAGGCGAAGCCGGTGCCGGTGGAGTTCAGCTGGCGGGAGTAGAAGCGCTGGAGGCGGCCGTTGCTGTTCCCCTGGATCTGCCAGATCAGGTACGCCTTGCCGGTCTCCTCGTCGACGAACACGTCGGGATCCACCGCACCGGCCGGATCGGTGGTGGCCGAGGGGCAGACGATGGGCTGCGACGACGCCGCCTTGAACGGGCCCATCGGGCTGGCTGACGTGGCGACGTAGATGCAGAAGCGGCCGAACGGCAGCCGGCTGCTCACCGCCTGCACCCGCACCGCGTGGTACGAGACCCAGTGCGCCCCGACGAACCCGACCGACGGCGCCCACATCTCCTTCGGGTCGCAGCCCGACTCGGCGGCGTTGCAGTTGTCGTTGTTGATGCCCCACGGGACGTTGGGGAAGGCGTCGTTGTCGTACCCGTAGGCGTCATCGGTGTAGGCCGCGCTGCCGACGCCCTCGGTGCGGGCCGTGTACCGCCTCTGGTCCGCCGACCACATGGCGGGCAGGTCGGCCCCGCCCGTGTTGGTGGCGTACGCCCAGGTCATCGGCCCGAACGCCGCCAGCGACGGGTCGGCGAACGAGTACGAGTGCGGCACGCCGGGCGTGAACCACTCCTGGGTGTCGCTGCCGGTCGCCGGCGTCGACGCCACGCCCACCACCAGGCCGAGGACGATGAGGGCCGCGCCGAACCGACGCCGCCGTGGACTCCGGGATGCTCGAGGCCGATCCATGCACGCTCCTGTACCCGAACCATCGGCACGGAGCCTCCATCCTGGAGCGCGCCGCGGGGGGATCCTCCCCTCACTCACCCGCCGGGCTGCCACCAGCACGGGTCCGAGGGCGCCGGTAGGTTGCCCGGCCATGGCGTTCGAGACCGTCACCGGGTACTGCTGGCCGCAATCGCAGGTGGGAGGCGGGACCGTCGGGCTCCACCTGTCGTCGCCGGGCGGGCGCGACGTCGAGGTCGAGGTCGCTCGCTGCGGCTGGCGGCGCGACGTCGTCTGGGCCGACACGGTGCCGGCCGACCTCCACCCGACACCGCACGGCGCCGCCCAGGACGGGTGCGGATGGCCGGCGGCGATCGTGCTCGACATCGACCCGGACTGGCGCAGCGGGTACTACGAGGTCCAGCTCACCGTCGACGTCGACGGGAAGCAGCGGCGCAGCCACGCGTTCTTCGTGGTGCGCCCGCCCACCGGGGCGCCCACGGCACCCGCGCTGCTGGCGCTGTCGTCCAACACGTGGAACGCCTACAACGACTTCGGCGGCAACCAGCTCTACACCGGGGCCACGTCCGTGTCGTTCCAGCGGCCGATGGCCGCCGGCTACCTCCACAAGCCCCCGGGCGAGGGCCGGCGGGTCACCAACCAGGCGCCCTACGACCCGCAGATGACGGCGCACCGCGGCTACCTCGCCGCCAACCACCTGTCGCCGTTCGCTGGATCGGCCGGGTGGCCGGACTGGGAGCTGCCGTTCCTGCAGTGGGCCGAGCGCGAGGGCTTCGCCGTCGACGTCGTCCTCAACGCCGACCTGGCGGAGCACCCCGGGCTGCTCGCGGCCACCGCGGCCGAGGGCGGCTACGCCCTCTACCTCTCGGTGGGCCACGACGAGTACTGGTCGGGCCACATGCGCGACACCGTGGAGGGCTTCATCGCCCGCGGCGGCAACGCCGCGTTCCTGTCCGGCAACACCTCGTTCTGGCAGGTGCGGCTGGAGGACCCCACCCCCGAGGGCCCGGCGGCGTCGATGGTCGGGTACAAGGGCTTCTTCAAGTCCGACCCGGTGTACGGAACGGACCGCATCGGTGAGCTCACCGCCATGTGGTCCGACCGGGAGATCGGCCGACCCGAGAACCAGATGACCGGGGTCAGCTTCACGCGCGGCGGCTACCACCGCATCGGCAAGCGGGCCACCCGCGGCGCCGGCGGCTACACCATCCACCGCGCCGACCACTGGCTGTTCGAGGGCACCGGACTGGACTACGGCGACGTGCTCGGCGGCGAGAGCCGGACGGTCGGCTACGAGTGCGACGGGTGCGAGCTCACCTACCGCAACGGCCTCCCCGAGCCCACCGGCGAGGACGGGACGCCCGCGGACTTCACCATCCTCGGCACCGTCCCGGCGTGCCACTTCACCCGGACCACCGCCACTCGCCCGCCGGCACCGGACCAGCCGTCGGAGGTCGAGTTCATCGCCGCCCGCATCGCCGGCGGCGGCCGCACGCCGGAGCACATCGCCCGGGTGGAGCACGGCCATGCCGTCCTCGGCACCTACATCTCGCCCGCCGGCGGCGTGGTGGTCACGTCCGGCAGCACCGACTGGGCCCACGGCCTGGTCGGCACCGACCCCACCGTCGAGCAGGTCACCCGCAACCTCCTGACCCGCCTCGCCGCCCCACCCACCCGCTGACCTCCTCCCACGCTGACCCACCGAACCGGGTCACGCGGGCGCCGTGGCAGGGGCCCGGGCGACCCGAACGTCGGCGGTGGTGGCGGGCGTAGCCTGGTGCGGTGAGCTTCTTCGACCGGAACCGCAAGGCGCTGATCGCCGACGGCATCGATCCGGCTCGCCTGCCGCCGGGGCAGTACCGGACCGACCGCTGGCCCGTGCTGCACGAGGGGCCGGTCCAGGAGGTCGACCGGGCGGACTGGAGCCTGCGGGTCTGGGGCGCGGTCGACCAGGAAGTGCGCCTGTCGTACGACGACCTGGTCGCGCTGGGCGAGGTCGACCTGGTCACCGACCTGCACTGCGTCACCAAGTGGAGCCGGTTCGACACCGTGTGGCGGGGCGTGCCCATCAGCCGGGTGCTCGACGCCGCCGGCCTGAAGCCCGGCGCCACCCACACGCTGCAGCACGCGCCCCACGCGTACTCCACCAACCTGCCCCTCGCGGATCTGCTCCGCCCGGAGTCGCTGGTGGCCACGGCGGTCGACGGCGGACCGATCCCGGCGGAGCACGGCGGCCCCATCCGCACCCTGGTCCCGCACCTGTACCTGTGGAAGTCCGTGAAGTGGGCGACGGGCATCCAGGTCCTCGATCGCGACGTGGCCGGCTACTGGGAGCAGCGCGGCTACCACGACCGCGGCGACCCCTTCCGGGAGGAGCGCTTCCGCTGACCGGCGACGGTGCCT
>CALANQ010000382.1 GCA_937926025.1 uncultured Acidimicrobiales bacterium | reverse complement strand
TGATCTGGCCCTGGTCGTCGAGGGCGACCAGCGAGCCGGCCGGGTCTCCCGGCTGGTTCAGGGTGGTGGTGACGGCGTCGTACGCGTCCTTCTGCATGTCCAGGTCGAGGGTGGTGTACACCTTCAGCCCGCCGGTGAGGACGGCGTCGCTGCCGAACTCGTTGACCAGCCACCGCCGCACGTACTCGGCGAAGTACTCGCTGCCCCACTCGCTGCCCTTGACCTTCTCTCCCAGGACCGAGGTCTTGGGCCGGGGCCGGATGAAGCGCTCGCCCTCGGGCACCGACGGGTCGTTGGGGTCGATGGGCACGGCGAGGAGGAGCTCCTCCTCCTTGGGGGTGACGTAGCCCTCGATGACCATGCGCTCCAGCACGACCTTGCGCCGGCGGATGGCCTCCTTCAGCGAGTTGGGCCCGCTGTAGGGGTCGGCGCCGTTGGGGTTGCGGAGCAGACCGGCGAGGAACGCGGCCTCGCCGGCGTCGAGGGCGCCGATGTCGTGGCCGAACCAGGCCCGCGACGCCGCCTGCACCCCGTACGCCCCGCGCCCGAAGTAGGCGGTGTTGAGGTAGCGGGTGAGGATCTCCTGCTTGGAGATCTGCTGCTCGAGCTTGACCGCCATCACCGCTTCCTTGATCTTGCGGGTGGCCGTCTGCTCGGACGTGAGGTACGTCTGCTTCACGTACTGCTGGGTGATGGTGGAGCCGCCCTGGCGGACACCCTCACCCCGGAGGTCGCGGTAGGCGGCCCGGGCGATGCCCATGGGGTCGACGCCGCCGTGCTTGAAGAAGTCCTTGTCCTCGGCGGAGATGACCGCGTTGCGCAGGACCTCGGGGATCTGGTCGTAGGTGACCAGCACCCGGTCCTCGGTGCCGTGGAGCGACGCCATGGCGTTGGAGGCGTTGCAGTTGACCTGCACCTCGTTGGAGCAGATGAAGGTGGTGAGGTCCTCCGGCGGGGCGACGGTGGGGTCCTCGGGCAGCTCGACCTTGCCCAGCACGTAGATGCCGCCGGCGATCAGCACGGCCATGGCCAGGGCGGCCAGGTAGAAGACCCGGCGCATGCGCCACAGGAAGGTGCGCTTCTTGACCTTGCCCTTGCGCGTCACCTTCAGGTTGTGGACGGGGACGGGCTTGCGGGTGCGGGGCATCAGAGGCGGAGGGGTTCGGGGCCATCGACGCGACGAGCGGACGGCGCACAGCGGGGGGCAACGCTACCAACGGGCAGCGCGCGATGGCAGTCGGGGCCGGTCAGTTGGCGGCGGCGCGGGCCCGGGCGGGGTTCAGCAGGAAGGTGCGGGCCAGGTGGTTCCAGGAGCATTCGGGGCACACCTCGATGACGTAGGCCGAGAACGATCCGGAGCGCTTGGCGATGGCCTGGAGCTCCTTCTTGGAGGAGATGCAGCGGCCGAAGGCGGGCAGCCGCGGGCCGAACACGTACGTCACCAGGACGACGTTGGTCTCCTCGCACACCGGGCAGGTGAGCTTGGTGGGCTCTCCCAGCTCCCGCGCCGCCCGCACCAGCTCGGGGTGGGCGTCGCAGATCTCGTGGCGGGCGATGCGGCCCTTCTTGAACTCCGACAGCACCGACTGGCGGGCCAGGCGGTAGTCGATCTCGCCTGGTCCCTCGGAGCCACGCACGGCGTCGGGTCGGAAGGCCATCGACTGGAGGCTACCGACGATTCCGGCCCTTGGCGCCGGAACCTCCGCCACGCGCCGCGGCGGTTCCGCCGCCCACGGCGCTGGAGGTCACGCGGCGCGCCGTCGGCGACCCGCCCGCTGGATGGCGGTGCCGGCGGTGACCGCGGCCAGACCGGCGAGCAGGAGCGGCAGCGGCTCCCCACCGGTCCGCGGCAGCGACCCGCCGGTGGTGGACGCCGGGCTCACCGGTGCGGTCCCGCCACCGGTGCCTCCCGGGCCGGCGGGATCCGTCGGGTCGGTCGGCGTGGTGGGGTCCGTCGGGTCGGTCGGGTCGACCGGCGGTTCCACGACGGACCCGTCGGCGCCCTCCACCATGACCACGACGTCGCCGCCCTGGTGCGATCGGTCGAACGGCTCGGTGAACACCAGGGTCTGCCCGGACACGCCGGCGATCTCGCGCTCCTCGGCCCGGTCGGTGCCGGCGGAGAGCACGACCACCTGGCCGGCCACGAAGCCGCCGCCCCCGATGGCCGTGTAGTCCTCGGAGTCGGAGAGCTCAACGGTGGCGGTCCCGGCCGGGAACACCCGGTCGCGGCTGTCGCGCCGCCGCACCGCGGCCAGCGTCGCCGCCGGGTCCGGGGCCGCGTCGGGCGCCTTGGGCTCGGCGAGCTGGTTGACCGGCGCGATGGTCACCGTCTGGGGGTCACCCTCGGTGAAGCACGCGTCGTGGAGCTCGCTGCGCGCCTCCGTACCGTCGGCGCCGAGCTGCGTGAGGAAGCCGTCGGCCCCCTCGTACACCGCGGCCGGGCCCTGGGCGGGCGGGGGCGGGGTGGTGTTCACCACGTTGATGCTGCAGCGGCCGACGGTGGCCACGCCGATGGCGGTCGGGATGGCCGAGGGGACGCGGACGGGAGCTTCCAGCGGGATGCGGCCGAAGCTGGCGTCGACCGCGCCCGGGACCGCCCGGTTCGGGGTCAGGCCGGTGCCGACGAAACCGCCCTCCCAGTGCAGGTGGTAGTCCCGCGGGTTCTTCCAGATGCTGCGCTTCGGGTCGAAGCGGACCACCCGGGGGCCCTTGCTGAGCGGACCGAACTGGATGCCCGGCTCGTCCGGCTTGAACTGGCCGGAGATGAACTCGGTTCCGCCCTTCACGAACGTGGCGGACTCACCGTGCTCGGCGCCGATGGTGGACCCGGCGAGCTCGTCGAGCAGCGCCTTGTGCTCCGCCTCGGTCAGCGGGGACCCATCGATGTGGGTGAAGGCGATCGGGTCGACGTCGCCCGTGACCCGCTTGAACTTGCCGACCTTCGGGTCCATCAGCTCGACGACGTACTCCTCGGAGCCCGGCGTCTTCTCCCGCAGGCGGAACCCGGTGAGCTTCTCGCGCTCCGACGTGGTGCGCAGGTCGGTGATGGCGTTGCCCTCGTAGTTGAAGTCGGTGCGGATGTGACCGATCTCGTTGGCCGCCTTGTACTGCTTCTCGTACTTGTCCCACTCCTTCACCCGGGCGATGGTCCGCTTGGCGGCCTCCTGGTACTCCTTGGTGCCGCGCTGGAAGCCCTTGGACTCGATGAAGGCGAGGATGTCGTCGCCCAGCTTCCCGGGCGGATCGCCGGGCGACGCCAGCTTCAGCACCTCGGGCTTCTTGAAGACGATGGAGCCCAGGTCGTCGATGGAGTAGCCGAGCTTCACGTCCAGCTCGCTGACGGACTTGATCTTGATGGCCTCTGGCTTGAGCATCGCCCCGAACTTCTTGATCCACTGGATCGACGAGGCGTGCCGGGAGCGGACGGTCAGGAGGAAGCCGTACTTGTCGGCCAGGCGCTGGAACTCCACCACCTCCTCGGCGGAGATGCCGTAGAGCGCCTCGATCTCGCCGAAGTTCAGCTCGGTCCCGCTCTCCAGGGCCCGCAGGAGCGGGAGGACGCCCTCGATGTTGCGGATGCCGAGGACCCGCTGGAGGATCGGCTCCATGCGCGCCTGCACCGCGATCTGCGCCCGTTCGAGGGCGGCGACCGCCTTGGGCGACGTGGCCAGCTTGTTGAGCACCACCGGTCCGGCGACGTTGCCGATGGTCTCGCCGAAGAACTTGCCGTAGGTCTCCGAGGTCGAGGTGAAGTCGCCGGTCTCCCAGGCCACCTGCTCCTCGGTGAGCATCTGGCCGACGTACTCGTTGACCTGGTCGTAGAGCTCGCCCGCGTCCTTGGTGCCCAGCTCCACGTTGCGCTGCAGGATCGAGACGATCATGTAGGAGGTCTCATCCGCGAACTGGGCCTTCTCCTCCTCCGTGAAGCTGTCCCAGACCTTCGCCTGGTACTGGTACGCCGCGTTGAGGATCGACACCGGCATCTTCGCCAGGTCCGGGATGGCGTAGATGCTGGCGATGGCGGCGTTCACGATGCCCTGGGCGGTGCCGTACAGGAAGGCGGTGGTGGTGGCCGCCTTGTTGGCCTCGGGCAGGCCGACCGAGTCGTCGATGGAGATGATCCGCTGAAGGTCGGCGGGCGTGGCCTTCACCTCGGCGTCGGGCTCCTGGCCCGGCTGGTTCTCGTCGTAGGTGCGGATGAGGTGCTCGGTGCCGTCGAGCTCGGTGACCAGGCCCCACGGCTCGAAGCGCACGTAGGCGCGGGTGCCGCCGCTCTGCTGGGTGGCGTCGGGGCGCGGGTCGCTGTAGTTCGTGACGATCCGCACCTGGAAGTTCTTGCGCTCGCTCGGCGCCAGCTCCAGCGGCCCCGGCGGCACGGGGGCCCGCGGGTTGGGGGCCTCGGCCACCTCGTCGTCGTCGGCGTAGGCGACGGTCATCGTGCCGGTGTTGCCCTCCAGGTACGGGAAGAGCGGACCGACCTTGATGGACGCGGTGTTCGACAGGTTCTTGATGGTGCCGTTGATGGTGATCGACGTGCCCGCCTCCAGCAGGTCCGTCCCCGGCGGGTTGATCACCTCGGTCGTCAGCTCCAGGTACTTCGTGGGCGGCGCCTTCCACCGCTTCTTCAGCACGCTGTTCTGGGCCTTGCCGTCGGTGTCCACCGATGTGGCCGACGCCGTGAAGTCCACCTCGCCGTCGTCGGTGGCCTCCCAGATGGCGGTGAACTCCGGTGACGTGGCGCCGGGGGCCAGCTCCGCCACCAGGACCTCGGGGTCGATCGGATCCGGGTTCAGGCCCTCCTTGAACGTGACGTAGAGCTCCTGGCCGGAGAACACCCGGCTCACGTCGAGGTCGGTGAGACGGATGTTCTTGAGCGGGATCGGGCCGTTGTTGGTGAACGACACCGTCTCGGTGATGGTGACCTTCTTGTCCTCCGGCGGCGCATCCTCGTCGTCGGTGAACGTGAACTCGGGCGGGTCCAGGTCGAGGTTGATCTTGAGGATGTCCTCGGTGACGTTGAAGCGGGTCTCGATGGTGGCGTCGACGGAGTCGCCCGACTCGTCCTTGGCGGTCACGTCGGCCTGGAGCAGGACGCCGCCGCCCCCGCCCTTCTTGCCGTCGAGCGTCCAGTTCACGAAGTCCAGCGAGTCCGGCCGCAGGGCGCCGAGCGTGCCCCGGACCCCGGGGCCCTCCTGGGCCAGCTCGGCCGACGATGTGCTGCCGTCCTCGGGCACGACCCGGACGTCGGTCAGCTTGACGCCCGTGAGCTCCTCGCCGGTCTCGTTGGCGAGGCGGAGGCGCACGGGTGCCGGCTCCCCCACCTTCACGAACGGCGCCTTGTTGTCCGTGCGGAAGAACTCGCCGCCGATGCCCGCCGTCTTCACATCGATGTCCAGGGACCCCTGGGCCACGATCGCCTCGCCGTTGCGCTTGCCGTTCACCACCGCGTCGATCGTGATGGGCCCTGGCTTCAGCGCCGTGACCCGATAGGTGACGCTGGTGAAGTCGATGCCGCCGATGCTCGAGGGCAGCGCCGGCGTCGGCCCGCTCACCACCTCGATCGACCCCTCCGGAGCGGAGATCCCCACGCCGCCCGCACCGAGGGTCAGGTCCGTCGCCGGATCCGACGCCTCGCTGCGGACGGTCAGGGTCAGCTCGAACTCGCGGTTCACGACCGGCCCTCCACCGGTCACCTCGAGCTCGGCGTCGAACACGTCGCCGGCACAGTTCGGGATGTCGGCGAGGAAGTAGCGGCTCTGGTTGCCCTCGGTCTTCACGCCCTGACCCAGCACCTGGCACTGGTCGTTCATGTCGATCACGTTGGTGAACGACTTGAAGATGAAGGTCCCGACGATGTCCTTCAGGTACGAGACCTTCCCCTGCGGGTTCCGGAACCCGACCTGCAGGTAGGTCGGGTCGACGTCGGGGTTGAAGGGCATCATCCCGGCGACGGCGCCCTCGTCGCTGACCGAGTTCACCAGGTAGAAGGGCAGCGACGTGATCGAGCCGGACTTGTAGAGGAACGTCCCGCCGCTCATCGAGCCGACCGCGTGGCCGGCGCCGCTGATGTCCTGGATGAAGGTGCCGCCGGTCAGCCCCGGCGCCGGGATCACCGACGAGCCGTCGAGGAACGCGTACTTGACGCTCGACGCATCGAGCTGGCCGAACAGCAGGCCGTTGCCCGCACCGCGCGCCACCGTGCTGAGCGCGGTAATGAGCGTCGGCGACGCCGAGCCCAGGTACGACACCGCGTTGGCCCGCACCGCGTTCACCCACCCGAAGGTGGCGACGGTCCGACCGTTCACGTCGGGGCCGAAGCCGCCGTACAGCTGGCGCTCCTGGCCGTCGACCATCGGCTTGGGCACCGTCCGGGACCCCGACTCGTTCCAGATCTCCAGCTCGAGGCTGCCGCGGGCCAGCACGTCGCCCTTGTCGTTGAAGCTGATGGGCGTGCGGTTGGTGGCGCCGACCAGCGTCGTGAGCGAGCCGTCGGGCTTCCAGATGGCCATGACCCGGGGGCTGCCGTTGAGGTAGCCGGCCACCTCGCCCTTCTCGTTGACGAGGACCGGCGTGAACCCGGTGGGCAGCTCCCGGACCGAGCCGGGCACGGCGGCCGCGGCCGGCGAGGCGGGCGCGAACGGGGCGAACGGGAGGGCCACCACCACCAGCAGGGCGACCAGCGCGGCCACGACCGCGGCGCGCCCCGACAGCGGCGGGGCACCGCCACCCGACCGGTCGGGCACCCGCCCGAGCACCTCGGCATCCAGATCGGGGAAGGCGTCACGAAGGGCCATGGAACCGAACGTACGAAGCGTCCGTTAGCCCAGCGTTAGCGAGGTCAGCGGCCGTTCGCGGCCCTCCGAACCGGCCCCGCGGCGGGTTACGGTGCGGCGATGGCGCAGGACGGAACGGCCCCTTCCGGCGAGGGTCGCGTCCGCCTCCGGGCCCTGCCCGCCGTCGTCCTGGTGGTGCTCGTCCCGCTGGTCTGGGCCCCGGGTGCCCAGAACCCGTTCCTCACCGCGAAGTGGCTGGTGGCGCTGGTCGTGGTGCCCACCGGCTTGGCCGTGGCGGCGGCCACGGGTCGGCTCCGCTGGCCGCTCGACCCCTGGTGGGCGGCGTGGCTCGGCGTGCTGGTGCTCACCTCCCTCACCGGGGTGGCGCCCTGGCTCTCGCTGGTGGGCGCGCCCAGCCGCGCCACGGGGCTCCTGGCCGCCGTGCTGGCGGCGGGGACCTTCGTGCTCGGGGCCAGCACCGGCGACGATCCATCCGTCGTCCGCCGCATCGTCCGGGCCGCGCTCGCAACCGGCGGCGTGGTGGGCACCATCGCCATCGTCGAGCGGCTCGGGCTGGACCTGCCGGGCGTCGGCGACCCCGACCACGCGTCGCGGGCGCGGGCCACGTGGGGCAGCGCCACGTTCCTCGGCGGCTACCTCGTCGTGGTCCTCCCCCTCGCCGTCGTGCACCTGCGCGCCGCCGACCGACGGTGGCGGCGCCTCGCCGCGGCGTCCACCGCCACCATGGGGGTCGCCCTGCTGCTCACCGGGACCCGCGGGGCGTGGCTCGGCGCGCTGGCGGCGGCCGCCGTGCTGGTCCCCGCGCTGCGCCGTACCGGTGGGCGCGCCTCGTCGGCTGCGCCTGCGCCATCCTCGACCCGCCGGCTGGTGGTGGCCGGGCTTGCCGTCGCCGCGGTGGTGCTGGCCGCGCTGGCGCTGACGGGTCCGACGCTCGACCGGGCCAGCGGCAGCGGGCGCGTCGACCTCTGGCGCACGGTGGTGCCCGTCATCGGCGACCGGCCGTTGCTCGGGAGCGGGCCGGACACCCAGGGCATCGTGCTGCCCTCGGGGATCGACGACGACTTCGAGCGCAAACACGGCAGCGAGGAGCTGCACGACCGGGCCCACGACCTGGTGCTCGACACGTGGGTCACCTCGGGGCTCCTCGGGGTGCTGGCGCTGGGCGGCCTGCTGGTGGCGCTGGGCCGCCACGTGGTCCGGCGCATCGGCGACCAGCTGGTCGCCCGGGCCCTGGCCGCCGGCCTCGTCGCCTACCTGGTGCACCTGCTCTTCGCGTTCGGCGAGGCCACGCTCGACCCCCTCGTGTGGCTGCTGGCCGGCCTGCTCGTGACCGCGGTCAGCACCGACGACCTGGCCGACGGCGGCTCGGCCGCCGACGGTGAGCCGGCACCGGCGGCACGGATGCCCGCGTGGTCGGTGGGGGCGCTCGGGGCGGTCGCCGTGCTCGGCCTGCTGTGGGGCGCCGGCAACCTGGTGGCCGACGTGCGCCTGGCCCGGGCCGTCGACCACGACGAAGCCGGTGACCGCCTCGCCGCGCTGGAGGAGCTCGACGGCGCCGGGGCCACCGCACCGGGGAGGTTCGACATCGACCAGGTGCGCAGCCGCGTGGCCCAGCGCCTCCTCGCCGGGGGCAGCCCCGGGTCGGCCGCCCCCGATCCCCGCCGCGATCCCGACGCGGCCGCCGCCCTGCTGGCCGGTGCCCTCGCCGACCTCGACGCCGCGGAGCGCATCGCGCCCGATGACCCCGACCTCCTCCTGGACCGGGCCGCGCTGCTGGACTCCGCCGGCCGCCACGCCGACGCCCAGCGCTGGTTCGAGCGGGTCCTCGACGGTCCGTACCCGTCGTCGTCGCGGGCGCAGCTCGGCCTGGGGACCGCGGCCGTGGCCCGCGGCGATGCCGAGCTGGCGGTCCGGGCGTGGGAGCGGGCGGCGGCGCTCGATCCCGACGACACCCGGGCGCTCGACAACCTGGGCACGTTCCACCTGCAGGCCGGCCGGACCGATGCGGCCGTCGCCGCCTACCGCCGGGCCCTCGCCCGAGACCCGCGCGACGGGGTGGCCCGCCAGGCCCTCACCGAGCTGGGCGAACCGCTGCCCGGCGGCTGATCACGCGTCGTCGTCGGCCCAGGCCAGGTCCACCACCAGGGCGGCGTGGTCGCTCATCGCGGTCGGCCGGACCTCGGCCGACAACGCCCGCAGCTCGGGCGACAGGAGCACGTGGTCGATGGCCCGCTTGGGCTTGGTCACCGGGAAGGTGGCGCCGTGCTCCACCGCCTGCAGCCCGGCGGCGGCGGCATCGTCGCGCACCATCGACAGCGGCCGGTTCAGGTCGCCGAGCACGATCTGGGGCCACGGTCGGCCCGGCAGGTGGCGGCGCAGCAGCCAGTCCAGCTGCACGCCGTTCTGGGCGGTGGGCACCGACAGGTGGGTGGCCGCCACCCGCACCGGCCGACCGTCCACCGACACCGAGGCCTCCAGCGCCGTGCGCTGCTCCCGCCAGAACTGGCGCTCGGGCACCTTCGGGAGCTTGGTCACCGTCGGCGCGGTGATGGTGCCGCGGACCAGCAGCGCGTTGCCGTAGCGGCCGCCCGGGTACCAGCGCGAGCTGCCGAACACGTGGGCCATCCCGCAGATGCCGGCGGCCACCGCGGCCAGGTCCGCCCGACCGGTCCGGTACGTGTCCCGGTCCACCTCCTGGAGCGCGATCACGTCGGCGTCGAACGACGCGCACACCGCGCCGAGCTGCTCGGGGTCGACCGGCCCCCGCCGCCCGACGGTCCCGTGGTGGATGTTGAAGCTGACGACCCGCACCCCGTCAGCCTCCCACGCCCGGCACCCGCCCACCCCGGGACCTCCCACCGCTCGGCCTCGGACGCCGCGGCCGGCGGTGCGAAGTCGGGCAGGGTGCCGGGAGCGAGGGGTCCGGGGTGTGAGACTCGATCCATGGCCGACGCCCTCTTCCCCACCGCTGTTCCCGCCGACCCCGGGTGGCACCGCTACACGGCGGCCGCCCCCTCCACCGGCGACACCGGATCGGTGGTGGTCTACGGCACCGAGCTGCCCACCGAGGCCGACCTGAAGCTGCTCGGCACCCTCGAGGGCGCCCGCATCCTCGACCTGGGCTGCGGCACCGGCCGCAACGCCGTGGCGCTCGCCCAGGCCGGGGCCAAGGTCCTGGCGGTCGACCCCTCCGCCGACCTGCTGGCCGCCGCCCGCGAGCGGGCCGAGGACGCCGAGGTCCGGGTGGAGCTGCACCAGGCGGAGCTGGCCGAGCTGGCGTTCCTGCGATCGGACTCCATCGACGCCGCCATCAGCGTGATGGCGCTGGCCAGCACCGACGACCTGGCCCGGGTGTTCCGCCAGGTGCACCGGGTGCTCAAGCCGGAGGCGCCCCTGGTGTGCTCCGTGCCGCACCCGGCGTTCGCCATGATCGACCCGACCGGGTCCGACCCGCTGCGCATCGTCCACGCCTACGACGACGCCGCCACCCGCACCTGGGAGCTGGACGGTCGCGACATCGTCGACCGGCCCCGCACCTTCGCCGACCTGTTCACCACCTTCCAGCGGTCCAACTTCCGCGTGGACCAGGTGATCGAGCCCACCGCCTCGGGGCGCGGCGGCCGTGACGCCACCTACGCCGACGTCATGCGCACCGTCCCCGCCACCCTCCTCCTGCGGGCCCGCAAGCAGGGCAACTAGGACGCGGCGCACGGGCTCGGCCACGGTCCCGGGCGCCCCGCCGACCGACGGCCCGGGACCCGGGGGCTTCAGGACCGCAGGCTTCAGGACGGCGGGGTGATGGTGATGTCGGCGCCGAAGTCGTAGAACTCGATGTCGGCCACGTCCTGCTGGGGTCGGCCGTCGGCGCCCTGGCCCTGATCGACCACCACCCGGATCCGCCGGATGAGGTCGTCGGTGACCCAGAGGTCGATCTGGTCGACGCCCTGGGGGTACTCCAGCTCGAACATGGCCACCTGCGACGGGGACAGGGCGGCCAGCGCGGCCCGGGACCGGTCGGTGAGCGTGGCCCGGATGTGGCGGGTCGGCGTGCCCCGCACGTCCTGCTCGCCCCGGTCCTCCAGCTCCGAGCCGTCGAGGATGGCGCCGACCACCGCGGCCGACGACGGCGCGTAGGCCGCGTTGCGCTCCTCGGGCGGGGCCGTGCGGGAGGTGCCGTCCTCCCACACCGTGTCGCCGATGACGACGGTGGTCTCCTCCTCCGGAGGCTGGGCCGGGTCGTCGAAGGTGGCCCGCGACTCGATGCGGTAGTCGGCGCCGTCGGCCTCGGCCGCGATCCGGTTGACCGAGCCGGCCCGCTCGTAGGTGGCGGCCACGCGCATGGTGGTGGCGTCGGCGGTGCCGTCGGCGGCGCGGGTCAAGGCCTCGGTGGCGCTGGCCGGCTCGGGGTCCGACCCGGGGCCGGCCACCACCACGGCGACGATGGCCAGGACCGCGGCGGCCGCCGCCAGCACCAGGCCCAGGCGCCGCCGGGAGCGACGACGCGGGGAGCCGACGGCGTCGACCGGCTGGCCCAGCATCGGGTCGGCTTGTGCCGGATCGGTGACGGTGGGGTCGGCGTCGGCCGGGGCCCCGGTGTCGGGGTCGGCGTGGGTGGCGTCGGTGGCGTCGGTGCGCATGGCGTGCTCCAGGATCGAGTCGAAACGGGTCGATCCGGGCACGGGAGCGGTGGCACCGGCCGCCGGGTCCAGGGCGGCGAGCGCGTCGTCGAACGAGCGGTCGTCGGGGTCCAGGTGGGTCATGGCGCATCCTCCTGCCGTGCGGCGGATCGCTCGGGAGATGTCCGGGAGGGCGGCGCGCCTTTCGAGGCCAGGTCGGCCAGGCGGCCCCGGGCGCGGTGCAACCGGATGGACGCCGCGTTGGGCGTGCAGCCGAGCAGGGCGGCGATCTCCAGCACGGCCAGGCCGTCCCACACCTGCATGACGATCAGGTCCCGGTCCGCGGGATCCAGCCGGTCGAGCGCCTCCACCAGCTCGCCCCGCCCCTCGACGAGTGCGTCGGCAGCGGGCGCGGTGAGCGACGGCGTGGTGGTGGCCAGGCGGTCCTGGAGGCGGGCGCGCCGCTGCGAGCCGCGACCGCAAGCATGGCGGTGACGCCGGGCGTCACCACGATCTCGATCTCGCGCCATGCTTCTGGCCCCTTGTCGATGGCCTCGCAGACGGCCGCGGCCATGGCGAAGACGCCGGGATCGCCGCCGGAGACGACGCAGACCTTTTCGCCCGTAGCCGCCCGCGTCAACGCCGCCTGCGCCCGGTCCAGTTCCTCGCGATTGTCCGA
>CALANQ010000381.1 GCA_937926025.1 uncultured Acidimicrobiales bacterium | reverse complement strand
GGCGACTCCATCCCGGACTCGCTGATCAACAACGGCTCCGCCGGCACCGACCTCAGCGGCTACGACCTGGTGAACGCCACCATCCCCGCCTGCGACGGCGTGGACCACCCGCCCCAGGCGAGGACCCGCGACGGCACCATCCACTTCATGACGCCGGAGTGCGAGAAGGGGTGGAAGGCGCAGTACCCGCCGCACCTCGTGTTCGCGCCGGACCGGGTCCTGGTGGCGGGCGGCGTCAACGCCATGCTCGACCACAAGCTGAACGGCGCGTGGCGCCACCCCTGCCACACCGAGGCCCGACGCTGGTACCACGACGACCTGGTCGCCCGCCTGCGCTACCTGCACGCTCGGTCGCCTCGGGTCGTCCTGGTGCTGCCACCCTGGCCCGGCGAGAACAGCGGCTGGATCATGCCCGCCGACATGGTGGAGCGGGCCGACTGCGTCCGAGGAACGATGCACGACGCCGCCCGCGACACCGGTACGCCCACGGTCGACCTCGGCGCCAAGCTCTGCCCGAAGCCGACCGCCTGCGCACGCCCGTACCGCACCAAGGACGGCATCCACGTCGATGTGGACCACGCCGCGGAGATCCTGACCTGGCTCCTCGCCGCGACGAAGCGCGCCGCGCCCGACGCGGCGCCGCTCGCACACTCGGGGGCGGCCGCACTGCCGGATGACACCCCGCCGAGTGCGCCGGAGCCGCTCGACCCGGCCGCCGGCACGCCGCCCGGCGGCTACCGGTTCACGACCTGAGCGATCAGGTGCCGGTGAAGTTGGGCTTGCGCTTCTCCTTGAAGGCGCGTGGCCCTTCCTTGGCGTCGTTGGTGTTGAAGATGATGGGCTCGCCGATGGTGAGCTCGTGCGCCAGGCCGTCGGCCTCGCTCATCGCCGCGGTCTCCCGCATCGACTTGAGCACGGCGGCCACGGCGAGGGGGCCGTTCTCCGCGATCATCTCGGCCAGCTCACGGGCCTTCGCCATGGCCTGGCCGTCGGGCACCACGTGGCCGATGAGGCCGATCTCCTTGGCCTCCTGGGCCGAGATCAGACGGCCGGTGAGCAGCAGGTCCGCGGCGTTGGTGAAGGCGATCTGGCGCTGGAGCCGGACGGTGGAGCCACCGAGCGGGAACAGGCCCCGGCGCACCTCGGCGATGCCCAGCTGGGCGGACTCGCCGGCGACGCGGATCTCCGTGGCCTGGAGGATCTCGGTGCCGCCGGCCACGCAGTAGCCCTCGACCGCGGCGATGATCGGCTTGTTCGGGCGGCCGTGGCGGAGCAGCGCCTTCCAGTGGAGGTCGGGATCCTCGGCCATGCGGGCCATCTCCTCGTCGGAGAAGCCGGCCGCCAGGGCCTTGAGGTCCATGCCCGAGCAGAAATCGCCGCCGGCGCCGGTGAGGATGCCGACCCGCAGCTCGGGATCGTCGTTCAGCGTCTTCCAGGCATCGGCGACGCCCACGAGCATCGTGGGGCTGAAGGCGTTCTTGGCCGCCGGCCGGTTGAGGGTGACGGTGAGGATGTGGCCGTCGCGCTCGGCGATGAAGTGCGGCTCTTCTGCGATGACATCTGACATGGCGTCAGACTAGAACACGTTCTACTTCGCGGCCATCTCCGCCTCGGTCGCCCCGAGGTGGAGGTGCGACTCATCGGTCTGTGGCCCCCACGCCTCGCGCTCGCCACGATGGGACCCCTCGATCGACCCGGCCCCACGCTGGGCCCGGTCCCCTCGGCGCTGCGCCCACCGACCTCCGGCCGACTCCCTCGAAGGACCGCCATGTTCCGCTCCCCTGCTTCGCCGCGCCCGCTCCGCCGGGTTCTGCTCACCGCCATCGGCATCCTCGCCGCCCTCGCCGCCACCGCGTGCGAGCCGCTCGCCCCGCTCCCGCCGGCACCGCCCGGCGGCACCGCGCCCGACTGCCGCGACGTGGCGTGGGGGTCGACCGCCAAGCACGCCAGCCGCCTCTCGCCCGCCGAGATCGCCCGGGTCCGCACCAGCTCCCAGCGCTGCTTCGACCGCATGGTCATCGACCTCCGCTCCACCCCGGCCGCCGGATGGCACGTGCGCTACGGCACCGTCTACCGGCCCGCGGTCGGCGGCCGCGTCCCGCTCCGCGGCGGCGCCGCCCTGGAGGTGGTGGCCCTGGCCCCGGCGTACGGCTCCTCGGGCACATCCCTCTTCCGTCCCCGCAACCCGAGCGAGGTGGCCGATGTCGCCGGGTACCGCACGTTCCGCCAGGTGGCCTTCGCCGGGAGCTTCGAGGGCGAGACCACCTTCGGCCTCGGCGTCCGCACCCGCCTCCCGTTCCGGGTCTTCGCCGTCTCGGGCCCCTCCGGCACCAAGCTCGTCGTCGACGTCGCCCACCGGTGGCCTTGATGACGAAACGTATGGACAGCGCCGTCGCAGCCCGCCACACTCGTGCGGTGGATCACCATCCGGCGGAGACCGCCACCACCGAAGACCTGCTGGCCGAGGCCCGGTCGGTGCTGCCGGATCGGAGCGACCCGGAGATCCTGGCCGCCGGCCTCCGCTCGCTCATCGCCGCCCACCGGTTGGAGCAGCAGCGGCTCGCCAGCCCGGCGGAGATCGATCGCCAGTACGAGCGCGCCTACACCGAGCACCCCCTCGACGAACCCGACGAGTGGGGCGACCTCGCATCGTTCGCCAGGGCGATCGCTGCGAGCACCGGTCGGAGCGACCCATGAGCGACCTGCCACGGCGCGGGGAGCTGTGGTGGGCCGACACCGATCACCATGGCCGGCGGCCGGTCGTCCTGCTCACCCGCGACACGGCCATCCCTCGCCTCAGACGTTCGCTTGCCGGTCTCGGCACCACCACGATCCGAGGCCTCCCTAGCGAGGTGCTGCTCGAACCCGGTGACGACCCCGTACCGGAGCTGACCGCGCTCAACCTCGACTCGATCGAGAGCGTCGCCATCGCCGACCTCGTGGAGCGGATGGGGCGCCTCAGCTCCCTCCGCATGCAGGAGGTCTGCGCCGCGCTCGAGTTCGCGACCGGTTGCGGCTCCAACCGGGTCTGACCACCGCGGTCCTTCCAGCGACGAGCGCGACGGCACGCTGCTGTGCTGCAGAGCCACCGGGTCAGCGGGGCGGGAGCGCTCGGGCCGGGACGCCGGCGACGGTGACGCCGGCCGGGACGTCGCGGGTGACCACGGCACCGGCGGCCACGATGGCGTCGTCGCCGATGGTCACCCCACCCACCACGATGGCACCGCCGCCGATCCACACGTTCTCGCCGATGGTGATCGGGTGGGCGGCCTCCCACCCGGCTCGGCGAAGCACCGGATCGCGCGGGTGGTCCGGCGTCAGGAGCTGCACGTTGCTGGCGATCTGGGTGGCATCGCCGATGGTGATGGGCGCGCAGTCCAGGAACACGCCGCCGTAGTTGACGAAGACGCCGGCGCCGATGGTGAGGTGGGCGCCGTAGTCGCAGTGGAACGGCGGCCGGATCACCGAGCCCTCGCCGAACCCGGCCAACAACTCGGACAGGTCCGAGCGCACCTCGACGTCGGTGCGGGCCGGGTCGTTCCACCGGGCCTGGATGCGGTGGCGGCGGGCCGCCATCTCGCTCAGCTCCGGGTCGTCGGCCAGGTACCACTCGCCGGCCAACATCAGCTCTCGGTTCGACGCCATCACCGCACGCTACGGGGGAGGCGCCGATGTGGGACCGTGGGCGCCATGAGCCGACTCCCCGATCTCGACCCGTTGCAGTTCAGCGAGGCGCAGGGACGCCTCGCCGGTGCGCTCCAGAACCGTCCGGAGGTGCAAGTCCACGGGCTGGTCGGCCCGTTCGGCGTGTGGATGCACGCCCCCGCCCTGGGCGAGCCGATGGCCGAGCTCGGGCGCGGGATCCGCTTCGCCGCGTCGCTGCCGGCCGCCGTCACCGAGGTGGCGATCTGCACCACCGCCGTGCACTACCGGTCCTCGTTCGAGCTGGCTGCGCACCGGCCGCTGGCCATCGCAGCCGGGGTCGACGCCGCCGCGCTGGATCGGTTGGCCGCCGGTGAGCCTCCGGCCTTCGACGGCGACGAGGCCGCCGCCCATGCCGTGGCCACGGAGCTCCTCCGAGACCACGCCATCAGCGACGCCACCTACACCGACGCCAGCGACCGCTTCGGCGCCACCGGCGTCGTCGAGCTGGTGACCACGGTCGGGTACTACGCGCTGAACGCCCTGCTGCTCAACGGCTTCCAGATCCCGCTCGCCCCCGGCATGGAAGACCCGCTGGCCCAGGGGTAGCTCAGTACTCCCGGAACCGCGACCCGATCCCCTCCTCGCGTTCGCCGACCAGCAGGTGGCGCACCAGCAAGCCGGCGCCCAGCGCCGCCGCGCTCGCGACGAACCCGACCACCAGCGCTCCGTCCAGACGGGCGCCGAGCTGGTCGTCGCCGACCCAGCCGCTGATGAGCTGCTTCGACTCGTCGGCGTCCCGCGTCGGTGGCGCCACCCCGATGGCCAGCAGCCAGATGGGGGCGGCCGCCACGGCGGCGATGACGACCGATGCGCACACACCGCGCGCTCGCAGCATCGCCGCCCAGCCGAACGCCGCGGCCAGGGCGGCGAGATCGATGGCGACGATGACAGCCGAGGCCGCACGATCGGACCCGCCGAGCACCTCGGTCAGTCGACCGGCCAGGCGGAACGACGTCGGCTGCACGACGTCGACGTACACGACGATGGCGACGAGCACGACCATTGCGAGCGCCGCCCAGAACCCGATCGACCGGGCTCGGCGGCCCCGCGGAGCGTCCCAGGGTTCCCGCCGTCGCACCCACCCATCCTCGCAGCAGCAGGGACGGGTGGCGGTGCGGGTTACTTGTCGAGCTTGGCCTCGATGCGGCCCAGGGCCTCGACGACGCGGTCGGTCTGGGTCTGCTGCTCGACCACCATCCGGGCCAGCCAGAAGCGCAGGAGGCGGGCCAGCGAGAAGCGGATGAAGAGGCCGACGCCGATGATGGCCAGCCCGATGCCGAGGATGCCGCCGGAGATCAGCATGGGCACCTGGTCGGCCACGTACTTGGAGCCCGAGGCGTTCCAGTAGGCGATGACGATGAGGATCACGCCGATGACCGGCAGGATGAGCCCGATCTTCAGCAGCAGCCCTTCGGCGTCGGCCGACGGCTCGGGCACGTGCAGCTCCTCGACGCCCTGCTCGAGGCGGTCGGCGGCGCTGGTCTCGCGGGGGGCGGTGGGTTCGGGCATGTGGATGCTCCGAGGTAGGCGGCCGAGAGCTCGGCCTCGAGGTCTGAGGGCGGCCCGGCGGCGACGACGGTCCCGTGCTGCATGATCACGGCGTGGTCGGCGACGCCGAGCACGGTGCGGGCGAACTGCTCGACCACCAGGATCGACACGCCCTCCTTGGCGATGCCGGCGACGATCTCGTAGAGCTCGGCCACGATGATCGGGGCCAGGCCCATGGAGAGCTCGTCGATGATGAGCAGGCCGGGGTCGGTGGCCAGCCCACGGGCCATGGCCAGCATCTGCTGCTCGCCGCCGGAGAGGGTGCCGGCCACCTGGCCGATGCGCTCGCCGAGGCGGGGGAAGCGGGCGACGGCGTCCTCGATGATCTGCTCCGCCGGCATGCCGCGGTAGCTGGCCATCACCAGGTTCTCGCGGACGGTGAGGCTGCGGAACACGCCGCGCCCCTCGGGGATGGTGCAGAGGCCGAGGCGGGCGAGCTCGTCGGCCTTCACGCCGTTGACGTGGCGGCCGCCGACGTGGACGCATCCCTTCGACGCCGGGTGCTGCCCGGTGGCCACCAGCAGCGTGGTGGTCTTGCCGGCGCCGTTGGGCCCGAGGAGCGCCACGACCTCGCCCCGGGGAACGACGAGGTCGATGCCGTGGAGGACCTCGATGCGCCCGTAGGAGGCGTGGACGCTGCGCAACTCCAGCAGGGGCGCGGGGTGATCGTGAAGGGCGGTCATCCGGGCGCTCCCGGGTCCTGGCCGAGGTAGGCGTCGATGACCTCGGGGTTCTTCTGCACCTCGATGGGCGTGCCCGATGCCAGGACCTCGCCGAAGTTGAGCACCGTGATCTGGGCGCAGAGCCGCATCACGAGGGGCACGTCGTGCTCCACGATGAGGATGCCGAGCCCGTCGCCGGTGAGGTCGACGAGGATCTCGGCGAACCGCTCGGTCTCCTGCTCGTCGAGGCCGGACGCCGGCTCGTCCAGCAGCAGCACCCGCGGGTCGCAGGCCAGCGCCCGGGCCAGCTCCACCAGGCGGGCGGAGCCGGTGGAGAGGGAGTCGGCCCGCTGGTCGGCCAGGTCGGTGAGGCCGACCCGCTCCAGCAGCTGGTCGGTGAGCTGGTGCGGATTGGTGCCGCCCTTGTGGCGCAGCTCGGCCGCGGTCAGCACGTTGTCCCGCACGGTGAGCGATCCGAAGAGCTCCAGCCGCTGGAACGTCCGGGCGATGCCGCCTCGCGCCCGCTGGTGCGCGGAGACCGAGGTGATGTCCTTGCCGTCGAGCAGGACGTGGCCCCGCGTCGGCGGCTGCAGGCCGGTGATGACGTTGAACGTGGTGGTCTTGCCGGCGCCGTTGGGGCCGATGAGCCCGGTGATCTCGCCGGCGTCGACCGACAGGCTGACGTTGTTGACCGCGAGGTGCCCGCCGAAGCGGACCGCGACCTCACGCGTCTCGAGGATCGGCATGGCACCTCCCCCAGCTCAGGCCCACCTCGTCGTCGATGGCCTCCCGGTCGGCGGCCGTCAGCGACCCGCCTCCGGCGAGCACCAGCTCCGGGACCACCTCGGGCGGCGCCGGGGCCAGCAGGTCGATGGCCTTGTGCCGATCCGGGTCGGGCCGCTTGCTCCGCCGCCGGGCCAGGGCCGCCCCCACCTTGTCGATGGTCTGGGCGATGGCGCCGTCGGGGTTGGAGGCCAGCGTGATACCGGCCAGGCCGGGAAGCACCGTCATGATGTTCTTGAGCCCGGGGTACGTGTCCCCGATCAGCGGGAACATCGAGTACAGCATCGCTCCGAGCAGCACGCCGGCGATGGAGGCGATGCCGCCCACCACGGCCATCAGGACGAGGGGCAGGCCGGGCAGCGCGCCCTGGAGCAGCGCGAACTGCTCCGTACCGACCTTGCCGCGCCACCCGCCCAGCAGAGCACCGCCGATGCCGGCGATGGCGGCGGAGAGGGCGAAGACCTCGAGCTTCAGCCGGGTGAGGTCCAGGCCGAGGGTGGCGCACGCTGCCGGGCTGTCCTTCATGGCCTGCAGCCGGCGGCCGAACGGGCCCCGCCGCAGGAACGTGACCAGCAGGCCGAGCAGCGCGAACACCACGGCCATGAGCACGAGGTTGGCCCGGTTGCTGCTGGTGTCGATGGGGCCGATCTGGAGGCGCTCGTAGGAGGCGTCGCCCTGGGCGAAGCCGTCGACGCCGGCGAACACGGCCTTCTCGCAGAACAGGGCGAAGGCCATGGTGGACAGCGCCAGGTACAGGCCCTTCAGCCGCAGCGACGGCAGCGCCACCAGGGCACCGACGGCGCCACAGATGACCACGACGAGGATCAGCGCCAGCGGGTTGCCGTCGCTCCCCCACTCCCACATGACCAGGGCGCCGATGCCGGCGAACGCCAGCGGGGCCAGGGAGATCTGCCCGCCGTAGCCCATGAGGGGTACGAGCGACAGGGCCACGATGCCGAGGGCGAGGCCGTAGCCCACCGCGTCGAGCGCCGCTCCCGACGTGAGCGAGGGGATGATGAACGCCACCACGACCAGGCCGGCGCAGGCGAGGTACACCGTCTTGAGCGACGGGTTCGGCACCCGGCTGCGATCGGGCTGGCGGTGGAAGAGCGAGGCCTTCTCCTGGGGCAGCACCAGCAGGGCGATGAACAGCATGATCACCGGGACGGTCTCCACGTTGATCCAGCCGGCGACCGTGTGGAGCAGCCCGGCCAGCCGGTCCGGCATCCACGCCGGCTCGGTGCCCGGCGCCATCCACTGGTTGATCTCCGTGGAGTACCGGGCGGCACCCTCCCGCAGGAGGCCGAGGATGACGGCGCCCACGACGGTGAGCGGCAGGCTCCGCAGCCGGCCCACCACGGCGGCGGCGTAGGCGTTGATGACCAGCAGGGTGAGCGTGGTCTGGTCGAGCGTGAGGATCGGGGCGATGAGCACGCCGGCCACCGCAGCCAGGGTGCAGCCGACGGCCCACGACAGCGACGAGATGCGGTCGGGCGACACGCCGTTGAGGCCGGCGAGGTCCCGGCTGTCCACCACGGCCCGCATGGCCACGCCGACCCGGGTCCGGTAGAGCAGGATCCGCAGCGAGACGGCGACGACGATGGCCACCACGAACACCACGATCTGGTGGTAGTCGACACCGACGCCCAGGATCTGCACGACGTCGCCGTCGAAGAACCGGGGCAGCGTGCGGGACTCGGCGGGCGACCAGACCACGGTGGCCAGCTGGATCAGCGCCACCAGCAGGCCGATGGGCACCACGATCCGGGTGATGGGCGACGCGTCGTGGAGGCGCCGCATCAGCACCTTGTCGATGACGAACCCGAACGCCGGCGCGAACACGCCGAGGGTCAGCACGAGCGCCAGCCACACCGGCAGCCCCCAGGCGTCGGGCGAGCTCAGCTGCCAGTAGACGAACGCCGCCCACATGGCGACGGCGCCATGAGCGAAGTTGAAGATGCCCGAGGTCTGGTACGTGACCACCAGGCCGCTGGCCGCGACCGCGTAGATGGCCGCGCTGGCGAGGCCGAAGACCAGGAGGGCGCCGAACTCGTTCACTCAGCTGGTCTTCAGCTTGGCCCCGCCGCCGAAGTCGTCCTTCAGGTCGTAGCGGTACGAATCGTCGCAGTCGAACGTCGTGGGCTTCTCCGGCCAGAGGCGCACGAACTTGCCGTCCTTGACCTCCATGTACATGAAGCAGTTGGAGCTCTTGTTGGCGCCGGGATCGGCGAGGAAGTGCAGGCCGCCGCCGTCCCACTCGTGGATGTCCTTGAGCTGGGCGAGGACGTTGTCCCGGGTGATGTCGTTGCCGACGGCCTTGGCGGCGGTGGCGAACAGCAGGCCGGCGGAGAACGACTGCACGCCGAGCGAGGTGGGGTCGACCTTGGCGCCGACCTCGTCGTAGGCGGCCATGTACGCCTGGAGCGCCGGCGAGTCGTCGACCTCCTCGAACGGCACGGTGTTGAGCTGGACGATGGCGCCTTCAGCGCCCGGCTCCTTCAGCAGGTCCGGGTCGTAGTACTGCTGGCCGAGGTCCACGACCTCCGGGGCGAAGCTCTGGGTCTTCATGTCCCGCAGCAGCTTCGCCGTCTCCGACGTGGCCGACACCATGGTCACCCACTCGACGCCCTTGGCCTTCATCTCCGAGGCCTCGGTGGCGTAGCTCTCCTGCACGACACCCGTCTCCTTGTCGTAGACGAAGTCGTAGCCCTGGGCCTCGTAGGCCAGCTTGATGCGCTCCGCTTGGACCACCGCCGTGTCGATCCCGGAGTAGAGGATGGCGGCCTTCTTCACGGCCTCGGGGTGCTGCTGCTTGACCCAGAGGGCCCCGCCGATCGGGTAGAAGTTCGACGGGTTGGGCAGCGGCTGGACCATGTTGTCGCTGAGGCCCTTGGCGGCGGTGGCCGTGTAGCCGGGCACCTCGATCAGGCCGCAGTCGACCATGGCCTGGGCGCCCTGGTTGTCGGTGACCGAGCCGGAGCCGACGATGGCGAACACCCCGGCATTGCACGCCTCCTTGGTGGCTTCCAGGTGGCTGAACAGCTTGGAGTCGATCTTGGTGAGGGCCAGCTTCCGCCCGTTGATGCCGCCGAAGCCGTTGCACCAGTCGACGAACGCCTGCATCGACTCCTCGATGCTGGCCGTGGGCACCTTGACCTGGCCGGCCTTGTCGGAGATGACCGCGATCTTGATGGTGTCGGCAGTGACGCCGGGGACCTTCTCGGCCGGCTCCGTGGGGGCTTCCTCGCCCTTGCCGCACGGCACCGGGAGGCTGCCGATCTTCGGCCCGCCCTCGCCTTCGGAGATGCCGGCGCCGCTGGCGCCGCCGGTGTCGGTGCTGCTCGCCGCAGCCGATCCGCCACCGGTTCCACCCCCGGTGGCCAGCTCGTCATCGGAGAGTCGGCTGCCGCACGCGGCGGCCAACAGGGCGACGGCGCAGCACAGCGCAACGACACGGATCTTCACAAGCGGGTCCCCTTACAAGTGCTCGGTGCAGGAATGTAGCGCGGCCGCGAACCCGTACCTGACGGTCCGTCAGAAACGGGTCACGGCGCGCCGGTCCACCGGCGCGCCGTCTCCGCGACGGGTGCGGTTCAGCCGGCGGCCAGCAGCGCGCCGAGGCGCCGCAGGTGGGCGGTGCCGCCGCCCAGGCTCAGCTCCAGGTGCTTCGCCCACCGGAAGGTGCGGTGCACCGGGTAGTCGGTGTCGACGCCGATGCCGCCGTGCAGGTGCTGGGCGGCGTGCACCACGCGGTGCGCCCCGTCGGCCGCCCAGTACTTGGCGATGGCCAGCTCCTCAGCGGCCGGGAGCCCCTCGCCCAGCCGCCACGCGGCCTGGTACGCGGTGAGGCGCACGGCCTCGGTGTCGATGTAGGCGTCGGCGGCCCGGTGGGCCACCGCCTGGAACGTGGCGATCGGCGTGTCGAACTGCCGGCGCTCGCTGGTGTAGGTGGCGGTGGTGCGCACCGCGGCCTCGCACACCCCAGCGGTGACGGCGCAGTAGGCGGCCACGGCCCGATCGGTGATCCACGCCACCACGTCGGCTCCCCCATCGACGGGGCCGACGGCGTCGGCGGCCGTCACGGCCACCCCGTCGAACGTGAGCGTGGTGAGCGGCTCCAGGTTCGGACCGTGGTTCACCTCGGCGGTGACGCCGGCAGCGCCCGGGTCCACCAGGAAGACCGTCGTCGTGCCGTCGCCGGTGCGGGCGGGCACCAGGATCCGGGCGGCGTGGACGGCCCCCGGCACCAGGCGCTTCGTGCCGCTCAGGGTCCAGCCGTCTCCCGACGCGCTGGCCGTGGTGGCGGGGACTGCGGGCGGCAGGCCGTCGCCGCCCTCGGACAGTGCGGCGGTCAGCAGCACCGAACCGTCGATCACGCCGGGCAGCAGGGCCGCCTGCTGGTCGGCCGTGCCGAACTCGGCGATGGGCAGGGCGCCAAGCACCAGCGTCGACAGCGCGGGCAGGGGGGCGACGTTGCGGCCGACCTGCTCCAGCACGAGGGCCAGCTCGAAGAAGCCGTACCCGCCGCCGCCGTGGGCTTCGGGCAGGGACAGGCCGAGGAGGTCGGCCTTGGCCAGCTCGCCCCAGGTGTCGGCGGCGAACCAGTCGTCGCGCGCCTCGATGTCCCGCACGCGGTCGGCGGGGATCTGCTCGCTCAGGATCTGACCGGCGAGGTCACGGAGCGAGGTCTGCTCTTCGGAGAGTGCGAAGTCCATGGTGTCTTGTCTCCTACATCCGCGGCATGCGGGGCATGCCCAGGCCGAACATGGCGATGAGGTCGCGCTGGATCTCGTTCACGCCTCCGCCGAAGGACAGGATCAGGGAGCCCTGGGCGCCCCGGTTGATGCGCGACGCCAGCTCGGCCGCCGGCGAGTCCGCCGTCAGGTTGGCCTCCTGGCCGACGATCTCGGCGAGGAGCTGGTAGGCGTCGGTGAAGAACTCGGTGCCGAACACCTTGATGGAGCTGGCGTCGGCCGGGTTGACCTGCTCGCCGGCCGCCTCGAGCGCGGCCACCTTCCAGTTGAGGAGGGTGAGGAACTCGATGCCGGCGCGAACCTTGGCCAGGTTGAGCTGCACCCACTCCTGGTCGATGACCCGCTGGCCGTCGGGCGTGGTGTTCTCCCGGGCGCAGGCGAGGACGTCCTCGTAGGGGCGCTCGATCATCCCGGGCGGCTGTCGCGGCTGGCGACGCTGGATATTCTGCCGACCTACGACTACTGGGCCAGGATGGATCGCGGCTTCGCGCTGCGGGTCTATCACTGGGCGTTTCTGGCGCAGCCTCACCCGCTGCCGGAAAACCTGATCGCGTCCAATCCCGATGATTATTTCGGCCGCACTTTCACGCGCTGGGCCAAGAAGGATACGCCCAATCCGTTCGATCCGCGCGCGGTGGCGCATTATCTGACGGCGTTTCGCG
>CALANQ010000380.1 GCA_937926025.1 uncultured Acidimicrobiales bacterium | reverse complement strand
CCACGTAGGTGGCGTCGTAGGCGGTGAGGTTCTGGCGAAGCTGGAGCACCCGTTGGTGCAAGCCGGCCATGCCGAATCGCGGCATCGGCATCGCCTCGTACAGCACGGTCGCCTCCATCAGGAGCTGTTCGTCGATCGAGCCACCGAGCCACAGGCCGCGGAGGGCGTGGAGGACCTCTGCGTCAGCGAGGTGCGGCACCACGATCTCGACGCCGACCGCCGCGTCGATCACGGCCCGCTGTCCTGGGCGGTCCGTGAGGAGGGGCACGAGCGCCGACGAGTCATAGACCTGCGCGGTATGCACCATCGTCACCGATCCCAAATCCGAGAGCGCGGGCGATGTTGGCGTCGCGCTCAGCTCGACCGGCCTTGATGAGCTCGACCGTGTCGACCCCCTCGATCGGCGGCATCCGCGCGCGCAGGGCAGCGGCGCGGTCAAGCCACTCGTCCATCGTGAGCTTCTCGGTCATCTCCGTGAGCTGCTCCAAGAGGTACTGCTGGAGGCTCTGGTGGTTGCGCTCAGCACGGGCTGCGAGCTTGCGGTGCACCGGCTCCGGGACGTCTCGGATGGTGATGTTCGGCATGATTGCAGTTTGCATGCACGCACGGTCGCGCACAACGGAGATCGCTACAACGCCTGATGAGTAGCGATACCGAGGTCAGCGTCCGGTGAACGCCGGGGTGTAGGCGACGAGCCCGGGACTGCCTCCGGTGTGGACGAACACCACGTCCCGGTCCGGCTCGTAGGCGCCGTCGGCCACCCCGGCGAGCAGGTGCTCGAACGCCTTGCCCGTGTACACTGGGTCCAGCAGGACGCCCTCGGTCCGGGCGAGCAGTTCCACGGCGTCGAGCGTGGCCGGGCTCGGGATGCCGTACCCGGCGCCGAGCGTGGCGTCGGTGATGCGCCAGCCCATGCCGCCGTCGGGGAGGTCCAGCAGATCGTCGAGACCGTCCACCAGCCCGAGCAGGAGCGGCGACGTCTCCTCCTCCGATGCCAGCACGCACGCCACGTCGACGGCGGCGTCCATTCCGGCGAGCGACGCGCCGACCACCACGCCCGCGGCGGTTCCGCACGTGCTGGCCGCCACCACGATGGCGCCGATGTCGCAACCCTGGTCCTCGGCTTGGGTGGCCAGCTCGAGGGTGGCGTTCACGTACCCGAGGGCGCCGGTGGCGTCGGATCCGCCGCCCACCACCGTGAAGATCGTCCGGCCCTCGGCGGCCGCCTCGTCGTGGAGGGCGACGGTGCGCTCGATCACCCCGTCGGCATCGGCCACCTCGTGGACCCGGGCGCCGAGGATGCGGTCGAGGAGCCGGTTGCCGGACTGCTCGTAGAAGGGGTCGGTGCGGTCCACCAGCCGGGTCAGCACCAGCTCGCACCGCAGCCCGAGCTTGGCGCAGGCCGCTGCGGTCTGGCGGGCGTGGTTGGACTGGAGGGCACCGTAGGTGATGACCGTGTCGGCCCCCTCCGAGACGGCGCGGCCCAGCAGGTACTCGAGCTTGCGGGTCTTGTTGCCGCCGATGGCCAGTCCGGTGCAGTCGTCGCGCTTGAGCCAGATGCGGGGTCCGCCGATGGCCTCGTGCAGCCGGTCGCACGGCTGGAGGGGCGTGGGCCAGTGGCCGAGGATCGCCCGGGGCTGAGCGGCCAGGACGTCGAGCGCGCTCACGGGGCCACCACGAGCTTTCCGCCTTCGGCCCCGGCGAGCAGGCCCGCGAACGCGGCGGGCAGGCCGTCGAGCCCCACCGTCCCCTCCACGAACCCGTCGAGCACCAGACCGCCCCGGGCCAGCACGTCGATGGTGTCGGTGAAGTCGGTGCGCTCGTAGTACAGGGCGTACCGCACATCGAGCTCCTTGTTGAGCCCGGTGTAGGGGAACGTGACGTCGTCGACGATGCAGACGCCGACCACCACCACCCGGCCGTCCACCGCGGCGATGTCCATGGCCTGGCGGATCATCCCCGGCCGACCGGTGCACTCGAACACCACCGAGGCCCCGGCCATGGTGACCTCGAGCAGGTCGAGCTCGTCGGTCAGCGGGTCGAACGTGCGGGTGGCGCCCATCCGCTGGGCCAGCGCCCGGCGGCTGGCCGACGGGTCCGACACGGTGATGGCCTCGACGCCCAGGTGGCGGGCCCAGGCCACGATGGCCAGCCCGATCGGCCCGGCACCCAGGACCACCACGGTGGCGGCCGGACCGAGCCCGCCGCGCCGCACCGCCCGGCACGCGATGGCCATCGGCTCCACCAGCGCCTGCTCCACCCCGGTGACCGCCGCCGGCAGGGCGTAGACCTCGTCGGCTTGGGCCACCACCAGCTCGGCGAACCCGCCGGGCCGGCCCAGGCCGAGCAGGGCGAACGAGTCGCAGTGGTCGGCCCGGCCGCGGCGGCAGTGGGCGCAGCGCCCGCACCCGGTGAAGGGCCGGACCGCCACGGTGTCGCCCACCTTCCAGCCGTCGGGGTCGACCCCGGCACCGACCGCCTCGACCACCCCGGCGATCTCGTGGCCGAAGGTCATCCCGGCCGGCGCGACGGCGGTGGCCACGTGCAGGTCCGAGCCGCAGATGCCGCAACCCGTCACCCGGATGAGCGCCTCGCCAGCGGCCGGTTCCGGGTCGGGCAGCTCCACCAGCTCCAGCGTCGGACGATCCTCGGTCAGCACCACGGCTCGCATCTCCCGGAACGTACCGGACCGACCACCACGGGCGGATCGGTTCTCGTCGTCGAACGACACCCTGAGGCTGCCGAACCTCGACAAGAACCGCCGGCCCTCGGTTCTCGTCGTCGAACGACAGCGTGAGGCTGCCGAACCTCGACAAGAACGGAAGCGTCCTCGCGGGGATGACCCCTCGGACGCGCACCGCCCCCGCCGTCCTGGGCCCAACCTTCACCGAAGGACCAGGGGCGGGGGCGGTGGCGGGACCGACCCGGGGCGGGATCGGGTCAGTCGACCAGGGCGACCTCGGCCTCGATGCTGTGCTCGAGGACCTCGAGCTCGTCGATCTCCTCGAGGGAGCCGTCGGCGGCGTGGGCCTGGCGGGGCGTCCACACGAAGGCGGCGATGCCGGCCAGCAGGGAGATGCCGGCGGCCACCCAGAGCGCCGTGCCGAGGCCGTCGACGAAGGCGCCGCGGGCCACGGTCATGATCTGGTCGCCGGCGGACCCGGCCTGCTGGGCCACGTAG